>DASZWL010000127.1:0-6391 GCA_035546695.1 Rhodanobacteraceae bacterium
CCTCGGCGATCTTCGCGCGCGCGGCGTCGAAATCGAATTTCGCCGGCTCGTCGGCGAGCGCGTGTCGCGCGACGAGCGCAGCGAGCAGGAAGATGAAAATGCCGTATCGCAGCATGCACGCATCATCGAAGCGCGGCGCGATGCCGTCAATTCGCCGGCCGCCGCGCGTTGCGCCGCGCTTCATGCGCGACGACGGACGCTCAGACCGCCGCGCCGAACAGGCGACCGACGAGCGCCGTCGCGATCATCGCGAATGCGCCCCAGAACAGCGTGCGCAACGCGCCCTTTGCCATCGATGCGCCGCCGGTGCGCGCCGCGATCGCGCCGAGCACCGCGAGGAACACGAGCGCCGCGGGAACGACCGCTCGATCGGTGGCCTGCGCCGGCACCAGCATCGCGACCGCGAGCGGCAACGCGGCGCCGGTCGCGAAACTCGCCGCCGACGCGAGCGCCGCCTGCACGGGCCGTGCCGCGGTGATCTCGGAGATGCCGAGCTCGTCGCGCGCGTGCGCCGCGAGCGCGTCCTTCGCCGTGAGCTGATCGGCGACGCGCAGCGCGAGATCGGGATCGAGGCCGCGTCCGCGCCAGATCGCGGCGAGCTCGGCGCGCTCGCCGGCGGGATCGGCCGCGAGCTCGAGCTTCTCGATCCTGAGATCGGCGTGCTCGGCATCGCGCTGCGAGCTGACTGAGACGTACTCGCCCGCCGCCATCGAAAGCGCGCCGGCGACGAGTCCCGCGACGCCGGCGGTCAGGATCGCGGCACGATCGGCGCCGGCCGACGCGACGCCGACGATGACACCGGCGGTCGAGAGAATGCCGTCGTTCGCGCCGAGCACCGCGGCACGCAGCCAGCCGGTGCCTTGCGAGCGGTGATGGTTGCCATGGATCTCGAGCATAGATTCGCTCCGTGCAGCGGCATTTTCGTGTTGACAAATAACAATAAATGTTGCGACGATAACGATATCTATGACGTCGACCATCAAAGAACCAACTCTGCGTGAACTCGCAGAAGCGCAGTCGCTAAGCGGCGTTGTCGCGCTCGGGCAGCGCGGCGGATATGCCTTGACCGTACGCTACGGCATGACCGAAACCCAACGCTTGCTCGCTACTGCACGCGGTGAAACTCGCGTTTTTTCGAATCTGAATACGCTAGCGGACTTTCTGCGCAAATTGGGCATAACTCGCTTCGAAATCGACGCAACCGACTATGAACGCGCCCGCGTCCGCGCTGCGCGTCCGGATCGTAGGGAAGCGATGAAACGAACGCGGAGCAGACCTACTCAAGCGGCGTTGCAATTTTAAAATGAGGATGCCATGAGTGCATCGGAAGATTTGCTAAATCAAGTCGGGAATCGCCGGTTCGCCACACTTCTAGCCGACCCGCCGTGGCGGTTCCAAAACAGGACAGGTAAGGTCGCGCCTGAGCACGGACGACTTTCGCGCTACGGCACAATGCCTCTCGCCGAGATATGCGCACTTCCAATCGCCGAGATCGTGACTGAACCTGCTCATCTCTACTTGTGGGTTCCGAATGCACTATTGCCGGAAGGTCTCAAAGTGCTTGAGGCATGGGGCTTCCAGTACAAGAGCAATATTGTCTGGCACAAGATCCGCAAAGATGGAGGCCCAGACGGACGTGGCGTCGGTTTCTATTTTCGGAATACGACGGAATTGCTGCTGTTTGGAACGCGAGGCAAGAATGCTCGAACGCTCGCTCCTGGTCGGAGTCAAGTGAACTTTATCGGAACGCGAAAGCGCGAACATTCGCGCAAACCCGATGAGCTGTACGACATCGTCGAGGCATGTAGCCGCGGTCCTTTTCTCGAATTATTCGCTCGTGGCTCGCGACCAGGATGGAACACGTGGGGAGATCAAGCTGAGAGCTACGCGCCGACGTGGGCTACTTATGCAAATCATTCGCAACGGAAGCGCGCAAAAATCGAACGCGATCTTTTCTCCGTCGACTAAGACTCATCCCCATCCGAGATTCCTTCGGGCGGCTCGATGAGTGCATCTTTTGGAAATGTAACAAGATTTGCGGGTAGGCCGATCAGAACGAGAGGACACGGATTACCTACACCCCGGTTGACGCGATCAATCAGCTTGCGCCAGTGGGTAGTAGCCGCTCCGAACTTGTCGCTGACGAAATGTCGAGCCCAAGCTTCATCGAAAGGTAGAGGATCCCGTTTGCGTTCAACGCGTTTCATTACGCTTGCAATCTGACGTTTCGTCGGATCGAGACCCAAAGCTCGTAGCGCATCGAATGAATCTGCTCCTCGTTGCTTTGCAAAACGCAGCACGAATTCGAGCATCTCTCCCTGAAGCGTAGATCCGCGAGTAACGATTATTCCAGCGCTTATAGCACCGTCTGCATGTAGACGTTTAAAGTTCTCAAGATCTCGATCGAAAAATGGATCTTTATTGTTCCATTCAATCTCAAGCGCAATGATGCCATGCGCAAGACTCCTGACATGATCGACTTCATGCGAGATGGATTCGCGCTCTTTACCGTTAATTGTCTTTCGTATTTCAAACGTCGTCTTCGACCATTGATGTCGAGCTAGCATTCTTCGCAGCCGCTGCGTACTTTTTGCCTCGCCACCACCAGAGCCGATGATCTCGGTGATGGGTAGCTCCAATCTTGAGAGGCATTCCTCAATCTCGTCGAGCGCGCAGGGAAAATCAGTCGAAAGGATCGCCTCTGCATGCGAGAGCGCGAGTATTTCGAATCCTTGCTTCTTCAGTACATTGAGCATTTGCGAGCCTATTACGACAGCGCTTATTAACTGGTGACACCATCACACCGTCAGCGGATTCGGCTTCTCCGGATCGAGCTTCCACTGCTTGATCGCGCGCGCGACATCTTCGGGATTCATCAGGCCATCGGCCGCGAGCGCCGCGATCGCGGCGTGCGCGATCCAGTAGCGGTCGACTTCGAAGAACGCGCGCAGGTTCGCGCGCGTGTCGCTGCGGCCGAAGCCGTCGGTGCCGAGCACGACGTAGCGCTTGCCGTGCGGGACGAACGCGCGGATCTGGTCGGCGAACTCGCGCACGTAGTCGGTCGCGGCGATCACGGGTCCGGGCCGGTTCTCCAGGCACGACGTCACGTGCGCCTTGCGCGGCTTCTCCATCGGATGCAGGCGGTTCCAGCGCTCGGCGTCGAAGCCGTCGAGGCGCAACTGCGAGAAGCTCGGGCACGACCAGATGTCGCAGACGACGCCGAATTCCTTTTCGAGAAGCTCGGCCGCCGCGATCGCCTCGCGCAGGATCGTGCCGGAGCCGAGCAGCTGCACGTGCGGGATGTTCTTGCCCTTGCCCTTGGCGCTCTTCTCCGAGCTCGCGTCCTTGAAGAGATACATACCCTTGATGATGTCGGCCTCGACATCCTTCGGCATGTCCGGATGCGCGTAGTTCTCGTTCATCACGGTGACGTAGTAGTAGACGTCTTCCTGCTCCTTCAGCATGCGGCGCACGCCGTCCTGCAGGATCACCGCGATCTCGTACGAGAACGTCGGATCGTAGGCGCGGCAGTTCGGGATCGCGCCGGCCGCGAGATGCGACTGGCCGTCTTCGTGCTGCAGGCCTTCGCCGTTCAGCGTCGTGCGTCCCGACGTGCCGCCGACGAGGAATCCGCGCGCGCGCATGTCGCCCGCGGCCCAGGCGAGATCGCCGACGCGCTGGAAGCCGAACATCGAGTAATAGATGTAGAACGGCAGCATCGGCACGTCCGAAACCGAATAGCTCGTCGCCGCCGCCATCCACGCGCTCATCGCGCCGGGCTCGGTGATGCCTTCCTGCAGCACCTGGCCTTTCTGATCTTCGCGGTAGTACATGAGCTGGTCGGCGTCGACCGGCTTGTACTTCTGGCCGAACGGCGCGTAGATGCCGATCTGGCGGAACATGCCTTCCATGCCGAACGTGCGCGCTTCGTCGGCGACGATCGGCACGACGCGCGGCGCGATCTGCTTGTCGCGGAGCAGAAGATTCATGCCGCGCACGAACGCCATCGTCGTCGAGATCTCGCGATCGCCGGTGCCTTTCGTGATCTGCTCGAATGCGGAAAGGTCCGGCACCGCGATCGACGCGCTCTTCGCGCGCCGCTGCGGCAGGAATCCGCCGAGTGCCTTGCGCCGCTCGAGCATGTACTCGACTTCCGGCGAATCCTTGCCGGGGTGGTAATACGGAACGTCGTCGACCTTGTCGTCCGCGATCGGGATGCGGAAGCGATCGCGGAACGCACGCACGGCCTCGTTGTCGAGCTTCTTCTGCTGATGCGTCGGATTCTGCGATTCGCCGGCCGCGCCCATGCCGTAACCCTTGACCGTTTTCGCGAGGATCACGGTCGGCATGCCTTTCGTGTTGACGGCAGCGTGATACGCCGCATAGACCTTGTGCGGATCGTGGCCGCCGCGATTGAGGCGCCAGATGTCGTCGTCGGAGAGATTGACGACCATCTCGCGCGTCTCGGGATACTTCCCGAAGAAATGCTCTCGCGTGTACGCGCCGCCGAACGCCTTGCAGTTCTGGTATTCGCCGTCGACCGTTTCCATCATGACCTTGCGCAGGATGCCTTTCGTGTCGCGCGCGAGCAGCGGATCCCAGTAGCTGCCCCAGATCACCTTGATGACGTTCCAGCCTGCGCCGCGGAAGTTGCCTTCGAGCTCCTGGATGATCTTGCCGTTGCCGCGCACGGGACCATCGAGCCGCTGCAGGTTGCAGTTCACGACGAAGATGAGATTATCGAGGCCCTCGCGTCCGGCGAGCGAGATCGCGCCGAGCGATTCGGGCTCGTCGGTCTCGCCGTCGCCGAGGAAGCACCAAACCTTGCGATCGCTCGGCGCGATCAGGCCGCGGTTCTCGAGGTACTTCAGGAAGTGCGCCTGATAGATCGCCTGCAGCGGACCGAGGCCCATCGAGACGGTCGGCACCTGCCAGTATTCCGGCATCAGCCACGGATGCGGATACGAGGCGAGCCCGCGTCCCTGGCCGGCGACTTCCATGCGGAAGAAATCGAGCTGCTGCTCGTCGATGCGCCCTTCGAGATACGAGCGCGCGTAGATGCCGGGGCTCGAATGGCCCTGATGGAACACGAGATCGCCGGGATGCTCCGCGCTCGGCGCGCGCCAGAAATGGTTGAAGCCGACGTCGTACAGCGTCGCCGACGAGGCGAAGCTCGCGATGTGCCCGCCGAGATCGCCGGGACGACGGTTCGCGCGCACGACCATCGCCATCGCGTTCCAGCGGATCAGCGAGCGGATGCGCCACTCCATCGCCGGATCGCCCGGCGTGCGCGCCTCGAGATGCGGCGGGATCGTGTTGACGTATTCGGTCGTCGGCTGGAACGGCAGATAGCCGCCGGCCCGGCGCGTCTCGTCGACCATGCGCTCGAGCAGGTAATGTGCGCGCTGCGTGCCGTCGGCGTTGATGACGCCCTTCAGCGCGTCGGTCCATTCCTGGGTCTCGGCGGGATCGAGGTCCTGGTCGAGGATGTCGGTCAGCTGGTTCATGGAATCTCTCGGAGCGGCCGGCGCGGCGGCCGCGAAATGCGGTGCGGCGTAAGCGCCGCGGAGAACTTCGATTCTAGCAGGCTGCCGAAAAACAGCCGGCCGGCGGCGACGGACAGGTGATTGCGCGACCGTGGCGCGGTTCCGCGCGATTTTGCGTATGACCCTTAGAGCATCCATCCGGGGACCATCCATGCGTCGCATCGCCGCTGCCCTCGCGTCGTCGGCACTCGCGGCCGCGCCGGCGGCCTTCGCCGGGACCGACGCGATCTTCGCGAGCGGCTTCGAGGCGTCGCGCTGGGTGCTCGGCTATTACGTCGGTTACGAGCAGGATCTCTACCCGATCGACGAAGTCGACTTCAGCGCGGTGACGCACCTGATGGTCGGCCGCGCGCGCCCGTTGCCGGACGGCGAAGTGACGACCGATTTCGACATCGACGACGTGAACGGTCCCGCCTGGGCGCACGAAGCCGTGAACGCCGCGCACGCCGCGGGCCGCAAGGCCGTGCTGATGGTCGGCGGCGCGGGCGAGGTCGAAGGCTGGCGCGCTGCCGCGTCGCCCGCCGAGCGGGCGACATTCGTCGCGAATCTCGTCTCGACCGTCGAGACCTTCGGCTTCGACGGGCTCGATCTCGACTGGGAGCCGCTCGAAGACGGAGATCGCGCCGATTTCGCCGCGCTCGCCGAGGCGCTTCGCGCCGAAATCCCCGGAACGATCCTCACCGTGCCGGTCGGCTGGATCAACGCGAATTTTGCGGACCCCGATCCCTGGTGGGGCACGATCGCGCCGCTCTTCGACCGCATCGATGTAATGACCTACGACATGGCGGGTCCGTGGGAAGGCTGGGAAAGCTGGCACAACTCCGCGCTGTACGGCGAGACCGATA
>DASZWL010000128.1:0-10191 GCA_035546695.1 Rhodanobacteraceae bacterium
GGCGCCGAATGGAAGCCGCACAAGATCCAGGGCTGGACACCGGATTTCGTGCCGGACGTGCTCGACCGCAAGGCGCCGAACGAAGTCGACGCGGTGAACGAAGTGCTCGCACGCGACACGGCGCGCCGGCTCGCCCAAGAAGAAGGCATTTTCGTCGGCATCTCGGCCGGCGGGACCGTCGCGGCTGCTTTGCGCGTCGCGGAGAAAGCGCCAAAGGGTTCGGTGATTCTGGCGATGTTGCCGGATACCGGCGAGAGGTATCTGTCGACGTTCCTGTTCGAGGGTGTGCCGGACGGGTCGGACGACGAGTGGCTCGCGGCGCAGGGCTGATCACGCACATTTCGTCGTTCCCGCGAAAGCGGGAACCTAGCGACTTGCTCTTTTTCGTCGATGCGAAAGGCACTGGGTCCCCGCTTTCGCGGGGACGACGAAATGTCATTGGCCCAAATAAAACGGGCGCCGAAGCGCCCGTTTTTTTTGCCGATTTCGACGACGCGATCAGGCAACCTTCTTCCACTGCCCCAACGCCGCAAGCCCATTGTCCTTCGCGCGAAGCGCAACCGTCTTCTGCGCCTCGGCGAAGTTCGCCTGCATGTCCTTCGCCCAGAGCTTCAGCGCCGCCTGCTGCATCGCGCGCCCGTACGAAAACGAGAGCGGCCACGGATGCGGGCCCATCTGGTTCATCGCGTTGAGATGCGCGGTCGCCTCTTCGTCCGACTGACCACCGGAGAGGAACACGATGCCCGGCAGCGATGCCGGCACCGCGGCCTTGAGACAGCGGATCGTCGCTTCGGCGACTTCATCGACGCTCGCCTGTTCCGCGCAATCCTTGCCCGAGATGACCATGCTTGCCTTCAGGATCGTGCCTTCGAGCATGACGTTCTGCTCGTACAGCGCGCCGAACAGCGAGCGCAGCGTCGCCTCGGTGACCTCGTAGCTGACTTCGAGATCGTGGTTGCCGTCCATCAGCACCTCGGGCTCGACCATCGGCACGATGCCGGCTTCCTGGCAGAGCGCGGCGTAACGCGCGAGCGCATGCGAGTTCGCCTCGATGCAGGTGCCGCTCGGCGTGTCCTCGCCGATCGTGATGACCGCGCGCCACTTCGCGAACTTCGCACCGAGACGCGCGTATTCGTTGAGGCGATCGCGCAGACCATCGAGACCTTCGGTCACGAGCTCGCCCGGAAAACCGGCGAGCGGCTGCGGCCCCTTGTCGACCTTGATGCCGGGCAGGATGCCGGCGTCCATCATGACCTTCGTGAACGGCACGCCGGCCTTCGTCGACTGGCGGATCGTCTCGTCGTAAAGAATCGCGCCTGAGATGTGCTCGTTGAGCTTCGGCGTCGTCAGCAGCATCTCGCGGTACGCGCGGCGGTTCTCCTCGGTGTTCGGCACGCCGACCGTGTCGAAACGCTTCTTGATCGTCGCATTGGATTCATCGATCGCGATGATCCCCTTGCCCGGCGCGACCATCGCCTGGGCAATGCTTTCCAGCTCTTCGATACTCATCTCTGGCTCCGTCAAAACGAAAGCGCGCCGCGGCCGCGCGGGGCAGCCGGGCTCGTTGAATCAGGGTTCCGAATTATAGGCCGTTTCGGGCAGGGTTGCCGGCCTGCCGGCTGAATTGCGCTCCTCCGCCCGCGGCGTGACGAATTGTCACGCCGCACACCGCGATCAGCGGTCTTTCCAGTCGATCTTGTCGATCTGGCACTGCTTCATGACGGCCGTGCGCGCGGCCGAATCCTTCGGCAGGTTGAACGGGAAGATCAGCCAGCTGAAGACGCGCGATCTGCCGGCATTGACCGCCGTCGGATCGAAGCGAAGCCCGGCCGCGACGCTCTTCGCGACCTTGCCGAGATCGCCCTCCGGCACGACGCGCTGCACCTTGATCGTCGACGTCGTGCCGTTCTTCTCGACGACGAAAGACACGGTCGCGCAACCCGGCTGATCCATGTTGCGGCCGAAATTCGGCACGTCGGCGTCGACCGACGTGTTGGACATGACCCAGTACTTGTCGAGCTGCTCCGACGGCACGACGCGCGGCGGCGTCTGATCCATCGACTGGGCGGACGCGAGCGAGCTCGTGAGGAAGGCGAGGGCCGTCAGTGCGATGCGCGACATCGGATGTCTCGTTCGTTCGGAAGATCGAGTCTAGCGCGTCCGCCGTGAACGCACGCCGGAGCGCACTCGCAGACGCACGGCGGTTCCGCACTCGCAGCTTCATAGGGTGGACCTCGGCCCACCGCTTTTTTCTTCTCTTACCGTCCGATCCGGCCCGGTGGGCCAAGGCCCACCCTATAGGTCGCCGAGGCCTTCGGCGACGCCGCCTTTGCCGACCTTGAGCAGCCGAAGCGTATTCGTTCCGCCGCCGAGCCCGGTGCGATCGCCGGTCGTGACGATGACGCGATCCTCTGCGGCGAGCGCGCCGAGCTTGAACAGCGTCAGGATCGCCTCGCGCGATGCCTGACCGGGGCTCGCGCCCTGAGCATCGAACTCGACCGGATTGACGTCGCGGAACAGCAGCATGCGCCGACGCGCAGCGGCGACGCGCGAGAGTCCGTAGATCGGCACGGTCGAGCGGAATCGCGAGAGCCACTGCGCGGTCGCTCCCGATTCGGTCAGCGCGATGATCGCGCGCACTCCGACCTGGCTCGCGAGGAACATCGCGGCGCGCGCGATCGCCTGGTCGGTGCGGTCGAGCCGGTGCGCGGTCGGGCTCAAATCCTCGGTCGGCACGAACTGGCGCTCCGCGCCGAGACAGACGCGGCGCATCGCGGCGACGGCCTTGTCCGGATGCTTTCCGGCCGCGGTCTCCTGCGAGAGCATGACCGCATCGGTGCCGTCGATGACCGCGTTCGCGACGTCGAGCACCTCGGCGCGCGTCGGTATCGGCGATTCGACCATCGACTGCATCATCTGCGTCGCCGTGATGACGACGCGGTTCTGCACGAGCGCCTCGCGGATGATCTTCTTTTGCAAGCCCGGCAATTCCGCATCGCCGATCTCGACGCCGAGATCGCCGCGCGCGACCATGACCGCATCGGACGCATCGACGATCGACGTGAGGTTGTCGATCGCTTCGGCGCGCTCGATCTTCGCGACGAGCGCAGCCGTGCCACCGGCGGCTTTCAGCAGCGCGCGCGCCTGCTCGATGTCGGCGGCGGTCTTGACGAAAGAGACCGCGAGGAAATCGGCGTTGAGCTCGGCCGACAGCACGATGTCCGCGCGATCCTTGTCCGACAGCGCCGCGACCGTGAGCCCGCCGCCCTGCCGGTTGATGCCCTTGCGATCCGAGAGCCGTCCGCCGACGAGCACGGCGCAGCGGATCGTGCGGTCCGCGACCTCGACGACTTCGAGCGAGACCAGCCCGTCGTCGAGCAGCAGCACGTCGCCCGGCTTCACGTCGCGCCAGAGATCGTGATAGCTGACGCCGACGCGTGTCACGTCGCCGGCTGGAGCGTCTTCGCGACAGTCGAGCGTGAAGGATTTACCTGGCTCGAGCGTCACCGGCCCTTGCGCGAACCGCTCGATACGGATCTTCGGACCCTGGAGATCCGCCAGCACGCCGACCTCGCGGCCTAGCCGCGCGGCGATCGCGCGCACATCGGCCGCGCGCTTGCGATGATCGTCGGCGACGCCGTGCGAGAGATTGAGGCGCACGACGTCGACGCCTTCGACGAGCAGCCGTTCGAGCATGCCCGGCGCGTCGGTCGCCGGGCCGAGCGTGGCGATGATCTTCGTGCGACGCAGTTGCAGTGCCATCGAGGGATTCGTTTCTCCGAACGGCTAAACTTAGCACAGGCGCCGGAGCCGGCTCATGACTGCCGCACAACGAAGAGTGACGCTGCCGCTGCAAGGCTCGCCGCGACGCATGCCAGTCTGGCTCGCGCTCGTGTTGTTCGGCGTGCCCGCGGCCATCATCGTCGCGAGTTTCACGTTCGCGCTCGCGCACGGCGCGCCGCCGTGGCCCGTGCTGGTCGCGGGAGCGCTCGCGCTTTTCGTCTCGGCGCTCGCGATGCTGTGGATCCGGCACATGCTCGGCCGCATCGAAGTCGCGCTCGAAAGCGATGCGCTCGTCGTCGACGCCGGTGCTGCGCGCAAGCGATTTCCGCTCGCGACGCTGCGCGCGAATGGGCTGCGCATCGTCAGCCTCGACGAGCGCACGGAGCTTCGTCCGCTGATTCGCACCTGGGGAATCGGCATGCCGGGTCTTGCGTCGGGACGGTTCCGGCTGCGCAACGGCGAAAAGGCGATCTGCATTCTGACCGGGCGCGAGCGCGTTGCGGTGATGAAGAGCGATGACGGGACGTGGATTCTGTTGTCGCTGGCCGATGCTTCGGTGCTTCGGGATGCGCTTCGTTCGTAGGAGCGGCGCGACGACACCGATTGATGCGCTTGATCGCGCGGCGACGAAACGTTGAACCACGCTTGCCCTCACCCTGCCCTCTCCCGCAAGCGGGAGAGGGGAAGGCGGGCAATCGTCGTTTACGGCGCGCGCGTTTTGGATGCGTGGGCTTCGCTTGTTGCGCCGAGCAGCGTCGTCAGCTCGTGCGGCAGCGAAGCGATCGCGTCGGCGCCAGCGCCGCGCAACTCCTCGATGCTGCCGAAGCCCCACGACACGCCGAGCCCGCGCACGCCGTTCGCGCGGGCACCTTCGATGTCGAAGTGACGGTCGCCGATCATCGTCGCGTGCTCGGCACGCGCACCGAAATCGGCGAGCGCGTCGGCGATCATCGCGGACTTCGGTCGATGCGCATGGCGATCGTCTGGACCGTAGACGCGCGCGAACGCGGCGCCGAACGCGAAATGCTCGACGATGCGGCGCGCCTGCGATTCCGGTTTCGTCGTGACGACCGCGAGCGCATCGCCGCGCGCGGCGAGCGCCGCGATCAGTTCCGGAATGCCGTCGTAGATCGCGTGCTCGGACCAGCCGACATCTTCGAAGCGATCGCGATAATGATCGATCGCCGCGACGATGCGCGCTTCGTCGTCGCCGAGCACGCTCGGGAACGTCTGCCGGAACGGCGGGCCGATCCACGTGCGCAAGATCTCGCGCGGCGGAAGCGGCGCACCGATCTGCTCGAACGCATGCGCGAGGCACGCGGTGATGCCGGGCTCGGAATCGATCAGCGTGCCGTCGAGATCGAACAGCACGAGCCAGCGCGAAGCCGGCTTTCCCGCGCTCGTCATCCGCGCGCCTCGAGCGCCGCGACCGCGGGCAGCGTCTTGCCTTCGAGGAATTCGAGGAACGCGCCGCCGCCGGTCGAGATGTACGAGATGCGGTCGGAGACGCCGTATTTCTCGATCGCGGCGAGCGTGTCGCCGCCGCCGGCGATCGAGAATGCTTTCGAATCTGCGATCGCGCGCGCGAGCGTCTCGGTGCCCTTGCCGAACGCGTCGAACTCGAACACGCCGACGGGACCGTTCCAGACGACCGTGCCGGCGCTCGCGATCAGCGCGGCGTAGCGCTTCGCGGTCTCGGGGCCGATGTCGAGGATCATGTCGCCGTCGGCGATGTCCTCGACGCGCTTGACCGTCGCCGGCGCGTCGGCCTTGAACTCGGGCGCGACGACAACGTCGGTCGGAACCGGCACTTCGGCGCCGCGCGCCTTCGCATCGGCGATGATCTTCTTCGCGGTGTCGACGAGATCGCGCTCGACGAGCGACTTGCCGACGTTGAAGCCTTCGGCTGCGATGAACGTGTTCGCGATGCCGCCGCCGACGATGAGCCGATCGACCTTGCCGACGAGGTTCTCGAGCAGCGTCAGTTTCGTCGAAACCTTCGAGCCGGCGACGATCGCGAGCAGCGGCCGCGCCGGCTTGTCGAGCGCGCGTCCGAGCGCGTCGAGCTCGGCCATCAGCAGCGGACCGCCGCAGGCGACTTTCGCGAAGCGGATCGCGCCGTGCGTCGAGGCCTGCGCGCGATGCGCGGTGCCGAACGCATCCATGACGTAGACGTCGCAGAGCGCCGCATATTTCTTCGAGAGCGTCTCATCGTCCTTGCCCTCGCCGACGTTCATGCGGCAGTTCTCGAGCATGACGATTTCGCCGGGTTTCACGTCGACGCCTTCGGTCCAGTCGCGGATCAGCGGCACGTCGCGGCCGAGCAGCTCTCCGACGCGCTTCGCGACCGGCGCGAGGGAATCCTCTTCGGTCCAGACGCCTTCCTTCGGTCGGCCGAGATGCGAGGTCACCATGACGGCCGCGCCTTTCTCGAGCGCCTGCCGCAGCGTCGGCAGCGCGGCGCCGATGCGCGCCTCGGACGTGATCCGCGCCGCGCGGCCTTCGGCGTGCTCGATCGGCACGTTGAGATCCTCGCGGATCAGCACGCGCTTGCCGGAGAGATCGAGATCGCTCATGCGCCGGATCGTCATGAAGGTACGCACCGCTCGGAAGGGGGCCGCAATTATGCCGGCTCGCCGTTCGCGACAAAACCCGAGGCGCGTTCGCGGATCGCGACGGAGCCACTCGTTACGCGCAAGCCCCAAGCGGCTGGAAAATGGACCTTTGCGCGTGGTGCGCCGGCGCTACGATGCGCATGTCGCGCATCGAAGGAGAAGCCATGAGCGAGCACACCGCCGTCATCCACTGGCAGCGCAACGACGACGCGTTCGCGAGCGGGCGCTATTCGCGCGCGCACGAATGGCGCTTCGACGGCGGCGCGGTCGTCCCGGCGTCGGCGTCGCCCTCGGTCGTGCGCGCGCCGTGGTCCGATCCCGCCGGCGTCGATCCCGAGGAAGCGCTCGTCGCGGCGATCTCGAGCTGCCACATGCTCTGGTTCCTCTCGCTCGCGGCCGCCGACGGGTTCGTCGTCGATCGCTACGAAGACGCCGCAGTCGGGCACATGGGCCGGTTCGCCGACGGACGCGAGGGCGTGATCGAGGTCGCGCTCCGACCGCGCATCGATTTCGGCGGCGAGCGCCGGCCGACGCCCGAAGAAATCGAAGCGCTGCACGAAGCGGCGCACGCTCGCTGCTTCATCGCGAACTCGGTGAGATCGACGATCCGCATCGAGCCGCCGGCATGAACGCGGACATCGCGTTCGACTGGCGCGAAGCACTCGCGCTGCTTCCGACGCCGGACGGCCGACGCTTCGTCGAACGCTTTCGGCACGGCACGCTGATGCTCGAACTCTACGCGCCGCGCGGAAGCGATGCGCAGACGCCACACACGCGCGACGAGCTCTACGTCGTCGTCGCCGGCAGCGGCATCTTCGTGCGCGATGGTGTCCACGTGCCGTTCGCGACCGGCGATGCGCTGTTCGCGCCGGCCGGCGTCACGCACTGCTTCGAGGCGTTCAGCGACGATCTCGCGGTCTGGGTGATCTTCTACGGCGTCGAGGGCGGCGAAGCGGTCTCGTCCGACTGAGCGAGCGGCGATTCTCGTTTCAACGTCGATGCGCGCATCAGAAGAAACGCGCAATACGCGAGGTAATAACCGATCACGACGCCGACCAGCGCCGTCGTCAGCGGGCTGCGCTGGAACGCCTGCAACGGAGCGGCGCCATCCGCGTGAGCCGCCTGCATCGCGGGATACAGCACGACGAACCGGTACGCGATCCGCCCGAACAGGATCGCGGACAGCACCGCGCCGATGTAAGCGTTCGGCGTGTACGCGATGCCGTCGCGCGTCGCCTCGAAACGCGTGAGACGGATTCCCAGCCAGGCCAGCGCGATGCCGCCCGCGAAACCCGCAAGCCCCGCCGCCGCGAGGTTCGGTGCATGCGACACGCGCAACGCGAGCATCAGCGCGACCAGCGACAAAAGCGCGATGCGAACCTTGAGCCTGCCGACGACGAGCGGCTGACGGCCGAACAGGCGGCGGAAGCGGCGCCACAGCGCGAAAAGCACCAGGGCCGCGATCGCGGCGATCGTGTAGGGATCGTGAGACATTCCGGAACGCTTGAACGTGAGACGAGAACGGACTCTACACCGGTTGCCGCTTGCGCCGTCCGCGGCTCGCGTCGGTCAATGCCGAGCGCGCGTCAATCGCGCGGTCCGGAGCGTCGCGGCGACCGCGTCGCGAGATACCAGCCGATCATGACGCCGGCGATCGCGCCGGCAAACTCGAAGACGACGCGCTTGCCGAGATTCTCGGGATCGCGGATGCCGTCGAGCATGCGCTGGATCACGATCGGCGATTCGAGCCGGACGATGCTGAGATGGAAGAGATCCCACGCGTCGGAACCGGCCGCGACGATCAGCGTGACCAGCGAAGCGACGCCGATCTCGGTGCCTGGACGCCAGCCGACGCGCCGCCCGAGTCGGTGCGCCGCGAAGCACGCGAGCGCACCGATCGCGAGCGCGATCGCCGCCGATTCGACGACGCCGGCGAAGCCGGTCGAGAGCCATGCGAATCCCATCGAAAGACATCCGCCGATCCGTTCAGGCGACTTTAGCAGCCGCGGCGCAGGGACCCGGAACTCAGGAGGCTTCGCGCCGGCGGCCCGCCGTCCGCGGCGGCGGAAAGTGCCAAAGATTGGCACTTGTGACGGCGCGCACACTGCCGCATCGCACAGTTTTCCTCTTTTTATACTGGCACGACGCTTGCTTCGTTCGCTGCGACCTCACACTTGCCGGATTCACCGTTCATGGGCCTCATCGCCGACGACATCTGCCAGGACCTCGCCGATCTCGGCCAGCCGAACGCCGAGCTCATCGACTGGCGGCAGCGCTACGAAGGCGTGCTGATGGTCGCCTATCTCGACGGCAAAGCGGTCGCCGGCGTTTCGGGGCCGTGGCCCGTCAACCAGTACGCGCTGACCTGGTGGGATCGTCCCGTTCCCGCGCGCCAGCTCGAGCTCTTCGATTCGCTCGCGGCCGCGCAGCAGCGCGTCGAGGAATGGGCGTTTCGCATGCGCACGATCGGCGTCGCCGACCGGCCGCCCGCGAACGATCCGATCCTGCCCGAAGCGACGGTTTCGATTGCGCCGCGCCGTGAGCGCGCGATGCCTCAGGAATCGTGGCTCGGCCGACTGCGCGAAGCGATCGCGCCGGTGCCGCGCGCGAAGGCGGCGCGGCAGCCATCGCTCAACGACGACGATCTGCGCGATATCCATTTCGCTGCGTACGAATGAATTTCGCCGTGCGCGACTAGAGCGCGCGCAACCAGATTCTCGCCACATCGAATAGCGACGGCTTCAGCCCCAGTTTCGTCATGCCCGCGGAAGCGGGCATCCATTTGCAGTTGCATGCCCCATTTGGATTCCCGCTTTCGCGGGAATGACGGCGCTCGGGTGTGCTACGGCATTTCGAACCCGTTCGCGAAGATCGCGTCGACGGGAAATTCGTACGCGCCGAGATCGTAGCCCGCGCCTTGCGGCCGCGCCCGCCCTTCGATGTCGGTATCCGGCGCTAGCTCGGGATTTCCGGCGTCGATCGCCTCCGCACCGGGCACGAGATGCAGATCGAACGGCGGAGCGACGAAGAGCGTAGTCGCATCGTCGAACACGAGATTGTGATCGCCGGTGACGTTGTCGCCTTCGAGCGAGAGATCGGCCGAGAGATTGTTGCGCACGACGACGTTCGAGCTCGGCGTGCCGTCCTTGTGGTCGGTCACCATGATCCACGGCGGTCCCGGCTGTCCTTCGACGTTGTCGATGACCGTGTTGTTGACGATCCGCGAATCGCGCATGCCGTAGAAGCTGATGCCGTGCCAGTGGTCGGTGATGACGACGTTGTTCTCGACGACCCAGCCGACGAAGAAACCGTCGAAGCAGCCGATGCCCTGCATCGAGCTTCGCAGCGGATCGTCGGGATCGGTCGAGTTGATGAAGAGATTGCCGCGCAGCACGACGCCGTCGACTTCGCCGGTGCCGACGTTGCCGTCGGCGCCGACCGACCAGCTCTGGAAGCCGTCGTCGTGATTGTCGTCGTCGGGATCGCCGATCTTATTGTTCATGACCGTGTTGTACTCGAACACGTCGCGATCGCCGAGGCCGCGCAGGCCGTCGGCCGAAAACCCGTCGATGCGGTTGCGCCGGATGCCGGCGTCGGCGCCGTCGACGCCGATGCCGAAACGCACGTTGCGCAGCGTGTTGTCGTGCACGCTGACGCGCGCCGCGCCGACGTAGATGCCGCTCGACGCGAGATTGACCCATTCGTCCGCGCCCCACGACGAGGCGTCTTCGACACTGAAGAGATCGCTGTCGGCGAGCTCGATGTCGAATGCCGGCCCGAAATAGTTGTGCTC
>DASZWL010000129.1:0-5482 GCA_035546695.1 Rhodanobacteraceae bacterium
CGCTGACGCTGCGCGCGAAGCCGCATTCCGGCGGCGACAACAAGAAAGGATGAGCGCGATGCGGACCCGCTTCGGAATCTGGCTGCGCGACAACCGCCAGCTGCTGCTGTTCGTCCTGCTGCTCGGCGTGTTCCGCACGGCGGTCGCCGACTGGAATCCGATCCCGTCGGCATCGATGCATCCGACGCTGCTCGAAGGCGACGTCGTGTTCGTCAACCGGCTCGCGTTCGACGTCAAGCTACCGCTGACCGATGTCGTCATCGCGCACACCGGCGAGCCCGCGCGCGGCGACATCGTGACGTTCTCGTCGCCCGAGGACGGCACGCGCCTGATCAAGCGCGTGATCGGCCTGCCCGGCGACATGATCGAGATGCGCGACAAGAAGCTCTTCGTCAATGGTCGCGCCGCGAGCTACGAGACGCTCGGACTCGTCGACGAGCCGCTGCGCCGCGGCGTCAAGGCGCTCGAGCTCGCCGAAGACATCGCGGGCGATCGTCGCGAGATCCAGTGGCTCGCACGCCGCGCCCAGCGCGACGATTTCGGGCCGACGACGATCCCGGCGGATCATTACCTCATGCTCGGCGACAACCGCGATAACAGCGCGGACTCGCGCTGGTTCGGCCTCGTTCCGCGCGAGAAGCTGATCGGACGCGCCGAGCGCATCCTCGTCTCGGCCGACTACAAGGGCAGCGGCGCGCTGCGCTTCGATCGCTTCGGGAAATCGCTGCGCTGAAAGCGGCGATGCAGGGACATTACGGGTCTTTTCCGTCGTCATTCCCGCGCAAGCGGGAATCCAATTGTTTCAGGAAGGTCCAAGAAATTGGATTCCCGCTTTCGCGGGAATGACGACGACACGAAGATGCGTTCCGGCTACCGGCTACAGTCTCACTCCCTCAGCCGCCTCGCGATCGCCGGCCTCGACAGGAGCGCGAACACGATGCCGATCAGGAAGCCCGCGATGTGCGTCCACCAAGCGACTTCGCCGAACGCCGGGCCGACGTAGGTGAAGACGAGCTGCAATCCGGCCCAGAAGCCGATGAGCAGCGGCGCCGGGATGCGCACGAACTCGAGGAAGAGCCCGAGCGGCAACACGAGCCCGAGCCGCGCGCGCGGAAAGAGCGCGAGATACGCGCCGACGATCGCGGAAACAGCGCCGCTTGATCCGACGATCGGCGCGCTCGTGCCGGCAAGCGTCAATGCACCGACGAGATTCGCGAGCGCGC
Organism: Rhodanobacteraceae bacterium; assembly: GCA_035546695.1. GTDB lineage: Bacteria > Pseudomonadota > Gammaproteobacteria > Xanthomonadales > Rhodanobacteraceae > Dokdonella_A. The sequence goes on from DASZWL010000129.1 coordinate 1,224, forward strand.
CGCCGACGACGAACAGCGCGAGAAAGCGCCGGAATCCGAGCGCGCGCTCGGCCGGCACGCCGAAGATGATCAGGAAGAGGAGGTTGCCGGTCAGGTGCAGCCAGTCGGCATGGATGAAGAGCGCCGTGACGAGCCGCGCCGCGCGAAGCTCCGAAAGCTGCTGCAGCCACGGCGCGTTCGGATCGAGCAGCGTCGAGGGCACCGTGCCCCAACGGTTGATGACCGCGAGCCGGTCCGCGACCGGCAGCGTCGCGAGCCACAGGAACGCGACGACGCACGCCGCGACGATCAGCAGCGTCGCCCACGGCGGGCGCGGTTTACGGCGGCTTTCGAGTGTGACGAACATGCGGAGGCTAGGGATTTTGGATTAGGGATTGGAGGCGAAGGCGCGCGGATGGCGTTTCATTCGAGCGCGAGCGCCCCGACAAACACACACGACTATCTCGGCTTCGGTTTTTCGCGCCTTCGTCCCTAACCTCGAATCCCTCGCTCCCTCACCGTCCCGTGCTCGGATAAAAGAACCGCTGCCCCTTGAACTCGAGCACGATGCCGTCCTGACGGATCTCGCGCAGGACGAGATCGTCCGACACATCGTCGCCTTCGACGCGCCGCTCGCCCTTGATGACGACGAAGCGCTGCTTCGGATCGGCCGAATAGACGTGCATGCTGAGCTCGATCGCCGGCAGGTCCTTGCGCGTCGAATACGGCAGATCCCAGATCGTCGGCAGCGCCGGAGCGCTCGCGGCCGGAGCAGGCCGCGCCGGTGCGGCGGCCGTCTGCTTCGGCGCTTCGGCGTTCGGCGCGGTCGCACCGGCTTTCGGCGGGACCGCGTTCGGCTTCTGCGCGGCCGTCGCCTCGGTCTTCGCGGGTGCGACCGAGGAAGGTTGAGTCGCGGGCGAGCCCACGGCTCCGGCCGGCTTGGCGGGCGTCGGCCTGATCGGCGCAGATGCGGTCGTCGCAGCACCCGGCAGCGCGACCGCATTCGGCCGATTCGGATCCGTCTTCGGCGCCGCTGCCGGCGCCTGGCTCGTTGCGCCCGGCTTCGCGCTCGCAGCCGGCGTCGCACGTTCCATCCTCGGCGGCCTGCGCGCCGGCGCCGGTGCGGGCATCGCGGTCATCGGCGCGGACGGCGTCGCGGCGATCGGTGGCGCCGCGCGCTCTTTCGATCGCGTCAGCCACCAGCCGGCGGCGGCCGCGATGACGATCAGCGCCGCGAGCACCGGCAAGAGGCTGCGCCTTCGCCGCGTCGAGACGACCGGGCTGCCGAGCGTCGGCGCTTCGCCGAGCCGGCGCTGCTGCTCGGATTTCTTCAAGGCTTCGAGAATCAGCGACATGGGTTTCCTTGAACCGGCGCCGTCGTCGGGCGCCGTCGATCATTCGTCAAGCATAGCCGGCGCGCACGCGCCTTACAGGACCGTCCGCGCGAGCCGCGGCCCGCTGTCGTCGAGCGCCGAGAGCGCGAACAGCGTTTCCGGCCCGACGATGCCGTCGGCCTTGATGCCGTAAGCGGTCTGCAGCTTGCGCACGCGCTCCTCGAGCTCTGCATCGAAAAACGCCGGCCCCGATTCGGCTTCGCGGCCGTCGAGGCCGGCGAGCCGGCCCTTGATCCACGCGACGCCTGCGCCGGCATCGCCGCGCTTGATGCTCGCGGTCGGCACGTCGGCAGGCAGGCGCCATACGGCGACGAACTCGCCGTTCCAGAGCTTCGACAGCGAAGCGCGCGCAAGTTCATAGCGCTGGCCGCCGAGATCGAGCCGCACGTGCGTCGGACCGACGCCTTGCAACACCGCGTGCGCCTGCTTCGACTCGTCGTGCAGCACGAGGATCAGCGGACGGTCGAAGCGCGCGAGCTGCTCGAGCGTCGCGCGTCCGCGCAAACAGTCGAGACCGGGCGCGATGACGGCGGGACAGCGGCTCGCGTCGCGTACCGATACCGTGTCGGAATCGACCTGCCAGCGCGCGAGCAGCTGACTGAATGCATCGAGCTGACGGTCGCCGCCGCTGTCGATCGCCTCGCCGAGCTTCGCGAGCATCGCCTCGGCCGGCGAGGGCTCACTCGACGCCGGAGCCGTCGGCAGCACCGCAGCCGGCGCATTGCTGTGCGGCGCGCGCCACGCGAGGAACGCGCCGGCGATAGCGAGCACGAGCACCGCGGCCGCGGCCCAGCGGCCGTAGCGCCGCATCCAGTAGCGCGCGTGGCCCGGCAGCGCCTCGTCGGCGGCGCGATCGACGACGCGCTCGCCGATCGCGTCCTGCTCGCGCGCGAAGCCGGCCATCAGCGCGCGGTCCGCGATGATGTTGATGAGCCGCGGAATGCCGCCCGAGCGCTGATAGAGCGCTTTCAATCCGAGCCGCGAGAACGGCGTGCGCGTCGCGCCCGCGACGGCGAGCCGATGTCGCACGTACGCTTCGGTTTCACCCGCGTCGAGCGGCGTCAGGTGATAGCGCGCCGTGATCCGCTGCGCGAGCTGGCGAAGTTCGGGCCGCGCAAGCACATCGCGAAGCTCGGGCTGGCCGAGCAGGATGATCTGCAAAAGCTTCTGCGTCGGCGTCTCGAGGTTCGTCAGAAGGCGCACCTGCTCCAGCGAATCGGTCGAGAGGTTCTGCGCCTCGTCGACGATCAGCACGACGCGCAAACCTTCGGCGTACGCGTCGAGGAGATACGCGTTCAAGGTGTCGGTCAGCGCCTTGAGGCTGCCGCGCTTGCCGGCGATGTCGAGCTTCAGTTCCTCGCAGATCGACTCGACGAGCTCGACCGGCGAGAGCTTCGGATTCAGGACCAGCGCGACGCGCGTGTTCTCCGGCAACTGCTCGAGCAGCAGGCGGCAAAGCGTCGTCTTGCCGGTGCCGACCTCTCCGGTCAGCTGCACGAAGCCGCCGCTGCCGCCCTTGCCGATGCCGTAGAGCAGATGCGCCAGCGCGTCGCGATGGCGCTCGGACAGGAACACGTAGCGCGGGTCCGGCGTGATCGAGAACGGCGGCTCGCGCAGTCCGTAGTATTCGAGATACATGATGGCGCTACTTTACCCGACCGTGCCGCGGCCTCGCGCCAAGGCGCCGTCGCGCGGCCCGCGAAGGGCCGATGACGGGCTCGCGGCGCCGGCGTAAAGTTCGATCGCAACCGCGCAGCGCTCCGCGACGGCCGCCAGGGAGGACACGCCATGCGCTCTCGCATCCTCGTTCTCATCGTTCTCGCGCTTGTCGCGAGCCCGGCGCTGGCGGCTCTGCCGGCGGGATTCCATCGCAACGATCCGATCACGGGTCGCGTCGAGCCGACCGGCGTCTATTTCGCGCACGACGGGCGCGTGTTCGTCACCGAGAAGAGCGGCGTCGTGTGGGTGTACGCGCATCTTCCGACCGCCGCCGATCCGGTTCAGCCGACGGTGTTCGCCGATGTCCGCGCGAACGTGCACGACTACTGGGATCGCGGTCTGCTCGGCTTCGCGCTCGATCCGCTCTTTCCGGAGCAGCCGTACGTCTACGTGCAGTACACGTTCAACGGCGGCCTCTTCGACGACCTGCCGCCGCGCTGGCCGTCGGCAGGCTGCCCGAATCCGACCGATCCGAACGCCGGCTGTGTCGTCAGCGGACGCATCTCGCGGCTCACGGTCGGCGAGGACGGCACGGCGGGCGAGGAACTCGTGCTCGTCGAGGACTGGTATCAGCAGTATCCGAGCCACTCGGTCGGCACGATCGCGTTCGGTCCGGACGGCTGGCTCTACGCCGGCGGCGGCGACGGCGCGAGCTTCAACTTCCACGACCTCGGACAATCCGGCAATCCGCTCTGGCCCGATCAGCGCTCGCCGGCCGGCGCAGGCGGATCGCTGCGCTCGCAGGGGCTCGAGGACGAAGCCGCGTACACGGGCGACATCTGGCTCGACGGCGCGATCATCCGCATCGATCCCGCGACCGGTGCCGGCGCGCCCGGCAATCCGCTCGCGGGCGGCGCCAACACGCCGAACGCGCAGCGCGTCGTCGCGTATGGCCTGCGCAATCCGTTCCGTTTCACGTTCCGGCCCGGAACGCCGGGCGAGCTCTGGCTCGGCGACGTCGGCGAGAACACCTGGGAGGAGATCAATATCATCCCGCCACTCGCGAAGACTGCCGCAACGCTGACGAATTTCGGATGGCCGTGTTTCGAAGGCCGCGGCCATCACGACGGCTTCAACGTGCCGATCTGCACGAGCCTCTATCAGACCGGCGGCGGCGTCACGCCGGTCACGCCGCCCTGGTACACGTACAGCCACGTCGGCAGCTCC
>DASZWL010000130.1:0-8700 GCA_035546695.1 Rhodanobacteraceae bacterium
AAGCGCATGCACGCGCTCGGCTGCTACGAGATCTCGCTCGGCGACACGATCGGCATCGGCACGCCGGCGAAGGCGCGCGCGATGCTGCGCGCCGTCGCCGACGCGGTGCCGATCGAGTCGATCGCGGTTCATTTCCACGACACGCGCGGGCAGGCGCTCGCGAACATCCTCGCCTGCCTCGAGGAAGGCGTCGCCGTCGTCGACAGCTCGGTCTCGGGCACCGGCGGCTGTCCTTATGCGAAAGGCGCGACCGGCAACGTTGCGACCGAAGACGTCGTCTACATGCTGAACGGCATGGACATCGCGACCGGCGTCGATCTCGGCAAGCTGATCGAGACGGGACTCTGGCTCAGCGCGGCGCTCGGTCGCGAGACGTCGAGCCGCGTCGCAAGAGCAAGCGTCTGACGATTTCCCGCTTCGTCGTCCCGGCGAAGGCCGGGACCCGGCTTTGCGTGTCGCGATCGCCGTTCACCGAAGCGACAAGATTCGAGATGGCAGCGAATCGGAACCCGAAGCAAAACCGGGTCCCGGCCTTCGCCGGGACGACGAGAGACTGGCGTGAGAGGCAAGCATCGCCGCCGGATATAATTCGCAATTCTCCAGGAACGATTCCACGATGCCCGCCCGCCTCGCCCCCGATCGCAATCGCGGCCTCATCATCGCCTGCGGCATCATCAGCGACGACGACCGCGGCGCGGCGTTGCTGCTGCGTCTCGTCGCGCTGGTCGGCACGCAGCCGCGCGTCGTCATCGTCGCCGCGACCGATCCCGCCGACGAGCCCGACGCCGACTTCGAGACGACGCTCTATTCGGCCGGCGCGGCCGAAGTGCACCGGCAACCGATCGCGGCGCGCGCCGACTGCGAGCGTCGTTCGCTGCTCGACGCCTGCGAGCACGCGCATCTCGTCGTACTGCAAGCCGACCAGCCGCTCAGGCTCTCGACGCTGATCGGCGGCACGCAGCTCGCGCGCATGATCCGGCGGCGCAACGCCGACGGTCTCGCCGTCGCCGGCTGCGGCGCCGGTGCGGCGCTGCTCTGCGAGCACATGCTCGCGCACGGCACCGAAGGCGCAACGCCGCGTCTCGGCGGCGCGAGCCTCGCGCCGGGGCTCGGCCTCACGAACCGCGTCGTCATCGATCAGGGCGGCCACGCGAGCGATCGTCTCGGACGCCTGCTCGCGGCGCTCGCGCTGAATCCCTTCGCGCTCGGGCTCGGCATCGATCCCGACACGGCCGCCGTGATCGGACCCGACAACGCGCTCGAAGTCGTCGGCGCCGGAGGCGTGACCGTGATCGATCCCGCCGAGATGGCCGACTCGAACGCGGCCGACCTCGCACCCGGCGCGCCGATCCGCATCACGAACCTGCGTCTGCACGCGCTGACCGGCGGCGCGCGTTACGACCTCGATTTCCGTAGGAGTTTGTAGGTCGCTGCGACCATCCGCAACGTGATGCCGGAATTCGACGCCGCAATGGGCGCGACCGTGCACCACTGACTTACTCTCATCCGGCGCTGCGCGCCGATTCGCTCGGTGCATCCTGCGCATTCGCTCAGGGCTTCGCCGTGCAAATCGGCAATCCCGCCGATTCGTCTCCCGCGGCGGAAGAAGTGATGATCAGGCGCTTGCGCCGTCCCGTACGTGCCCTTATCTCCAAAAAATGAGCACGATCGCCTCTTCCCCGACAAATCCGCCGGTCCGCGTCGACGTCTGGTCCGACTTCGTCTGCCCGTTCTGCCTCATCGGCGCGCTGCGTCTCGATCAGCTCGCCAAGAAGCGGCCGATCGAGCCGACCTGGCACGCGTTCATGCTGCGTCCGCCCGGCGCGCCGCCGATGACGGCCGAGAAACGCGCGATGATCGAGGCGCACACACCGAAGCTCGCTGCGCAGATCCGCGAGGAATTCGGCCTCGACATCGAGCGCGGCCCGATCGGCGCGCAGACGTTCGCCGCGCATCACGCGATGAAGTACGCCGGGCAGCACGGCCGCGCACTCGCCTTCAATGACGCGGCGCTCCGCGCGTACTGGCTGCACGGCGAGGATCTCGGCGATCACGCCGCGCTGCGTCGCATCGGCGCGACGCTCGATCTCGCGTTCGACGACGATGTGCTCGAAGGCCGCGATCCCGCGACGGCAGAAGCGGTGCGAAGCGATCTTGCGCTGGCCGAAAGCTACGGCATCCACGGCGTGCCGGCGTTCCTCTTCGGCAACCGCTATTTCGTCTCGGGCGCGCAGCCCCTCGCGCTGCTCGAGCGCGCGGCCGAGGCGGCGCGCGGGCAATCCGTCGCCGTGCATTGATTCTCTCGCGCCGGCGGCGCGTTTCGTGTACACAGCGCGCATGGGTTCGCGCTGCATCCGCGTCGATGTTCGCCGTCTTCTTGCATTGCGGTGGCTTGTGCCGCTGCTTGCGATCCAGCTCGCAGGCTGTTCGGTCGAGCTGACGCGCGAGCACCGCCTCTATTGCCGTATGGACGAGACGCTCGGCATCCGCGAGACGCTCTACTTCGGCCGATCGATTCCGAACGGCGGCCTCGTCGGCGACGCCGACTGGAAGCGCTTCGAGAGCGAGACGATCGCGCGCGCGTTTCCGAATGGTTTCACGGTGATCGATGCGCACGGCAGCTGGCGCGGCGCCGAAGGTGCGATGGTCTCGGAGCCGAGCATCGTCGTCGCGATCGTCCATCCCGACGATGCGGAATCGGAGTCCGCGATCCGCGAGATCATTCGCCGCTATCGCGACGAGTTCCACCAGGAATCGGTGCTGCGCGATCGCACGGCGGCTTGCACGTCGCTCTAAGCCTTTCCAACCGGTCGACATCACCCCACACATTAAGCATCACTGTCGCACGCAACCCGCACCAACCGAAATCGCCCCCGCACGCCTGAAAAACGGCTGCGAACGCCCGCGGTTCGCCACAAGCGCGCGGCTATACTGATCGCGCCACACCACCCGGGGAGCTCACATGGATTTGCGTACGCCCGTGTCCGTCCGGCGGCACGTCGGTGCCGTCTGGCTCGTCTTCGCCGCGCTCGTCGCCGGCGGCTGCAATCGATCGGCCGATCACGTACCGAACGTGCAGGGAAAGAAGCCCGTCGCCGCCGAGGCCACGCCTTTGAAGCCGTCGAAGCCCGAAGGATTCGCGCTCGCCTCCGCGAATGCCGAGCCGCACGACGGCCAGCTCTCGCTGACGCTCGCATTCACCGAGCCGCTCGTCGGCACGCAGGCATTCGACACGCTGATCGCGGTCACGGGTCCGAAGGGCGAAACCGTGCAGGGAAGCTGGGCGCTCGACGAGGACGGAAAGACGCTGCGTTTTCCGTACGTACAGGCCGACGCGAGCTACACGGTGCGCATCAAGGGCGAGCTCGCCGCCGTCGACGGCAAGACGCTCGGTGGCGAAATCTCGAAGGAAATCTACACGGGTCCGATGCTGCCGAACGTCGGCTTTGCCTCGCAAGGCAGCGTGTTGCCGGCGCGCGAGACGCGCGGGCTTCCGGTCGTGTCGGTCAACGTCAAGGAAGTCGATGTCGAGTTCCTGCGCGTGCGCGACAAGGAGATCGCGAACTTCTTCGCGGCGTACCAGAAGAACGGCAAGCGATCGAGCTACGAGCTCGATCCGCGCTACGGCTGGTACGGGCGCAAGGGCAAGCCGGTCGCCGGCATTGCCGATTCGGTCTACGCGAACCGCTTCGTGCTCTCGGGCAAGGAGAACGAGCGTGCGCTGAATTACCTGCCGATCCAGAACATCGCCGAGCTTTCGCAGTCCGGACTCTACTTCGCGGTCATGAAGCGCGCCGGCAGTTTCGGCGACGATTACGAAACGAGCTTCTTCTTCGTCAGCGACATCGGCCTGCACACGCGCGCGTACAAGGACAAGCTCTTCGTACACGCGGCCTCGCTGAAGGGCGGCGAGCCGCTCGCCGGTGTCGCGCTTTCGGTCGTCGACGCGAAGGGCGAGCCGGTCGTGACCGGCGAGACCGACGCGAGCGGCAACGCGCTTCTCGCTTACGCGCTGAACGCCGAGGAAGTGCTGACTGCGCGCTCCGGCAAGGACGTCTCGATGCTGCCGTTCAACCAGCCGGCGCTCGATCTCTCCGACTTCGCAGTCGCAGGTCGCAAGGAAGCCTGGTTCGATGTGTTCGGATGGCCGGATCGCGATCTGTATCGACCCGGCGAGACGATCCGTCTCTCGGCGCTGCTGCGTGATCACGACGGCAATCCGATCAAGCCGCAGCCCTTGTTCGTGACGCTGAAGCAGCCGGATGGACGTCCATACGCGCAGGCTCAGCTCGATCCGAAAGAGCTCAATTACTTCGAATGGTCGCGCGAGATTCCGGTCGATGCGCCGACCGGACGCTGGCAGGTCGAGTTCCGCACCGATCCGAAGAGCAAGGAAGCGACGGAGGGCCTGACGTTCCGCATCGAGGAATTCCTGCCGGAGCGTCTCAAGCTCGATTTGTCGAGTCCCGAGGCGACGATCAAGCCGGGCGAGCCGTTGAAGCTTGTGGTCGAGGCCGATTATCTCTACGGCGCGCCGGCGGCCGGCAATCGTTTCACCGCGCGGCTGACGCTCTCCGCCGATCAGCATCCCGTCGATGCGCACAAGGATTTCTGGTTCGGCGATCCGACGATCGAGCTTGCGAAAGAAGCGAAAGACGTCGTCGACGAGAAGCTCGACGAGCACGGCAAGCTCGCGCAGGACATCGACCTCGGCGACGCGGCGAAACCGTCGGCGCCGGTCGCGGCGATCGTCTCCGGCAGCGTCTACGAATCGGGCGGACGCACGGTGACGCGCACGCTGAAACGCACCGTCTGGCCGGCCGATGCGCTCGTCGGCATCCGCCCGCTGTTCGATCTCAAGGACGGCTCGGACGCGCGCGCTCGCGCCGGATTCGAAGTCATCCGCAGCAACGCGAACGGCGATCTCGTCGCGGGCCAGCATCTCAAGGCGACGCTCGTGCGCGAGTATCGCGATTACCGCTGGACCTACGACAACGAGAGCGGCTGGCACTTCGACTACACCGACCGCTACGAGAATTCGGAGACGCGCGATCTCGACGTCGCCGCAGGCCAGACCGTCAAGTTCGATGTGCCCGTCGACTGGGGCAACTACCGCATCGAGATCGCCGATCCCGCGACGGGCCTTACGACGAAGCTGCCGTTCTTCGCCGGCTGGAGCTGGAACGACGACAATCGCGGCAAGGAAGCGCGGCCGGACAAGGTGAAGCTTGCGCTCGACAAGCCGAGCTACCGTGCCGGCGACACGATGAAGGTCACCGTGACGCCGCCGCAGGCCGGGCCCGGCGTGCTGCTCGTCGAATCCGATCATCTTCTCTACACGCGCAACATCGACGCGAAGCCCGGCGCCGTGTTCGAGATTCCGGTGACGAAGGATTTCGAGCGCCACGACGTCTACGTGACCGCGCTCGTCTTCCGCGGCGGTTCGGCGATCGAGAAGATCACGCCGGCGCGCGCGGTCGGCGAGGCGTACGTCACGATGGATCGCGCCGATCGCAAGGTCGATGTCGCGATCGAGACGCCGCAGCAGATGAAGCCGGAGACCGATCTGCCGGTCACGGTGAAAGTCCCCGCGCTTGCCGGCAAGAAAGCCTACGTGACGGTCTCGGCCGTCGATGTCGGCATTCTCAACATCACGCGTTTTGCGCGTCCGGACGCGAACGCGTGGTTCTTCGCGCAGCGCGCGCTCGGCGTCGACGCGTACGATCTCTACGGCCGCGTCATCGAGAGCTACGACGGCAACACCGCCAAGCTCCGCTACGGCGGCGACATGTCGCTCGCGGCGCTGCCGCAGGCGCGGCGTCCGACCGCGAAGGTGCAGACCGTCGATCTTTTCTCGGGAGCCGTCGCGCTCGACGCGAAAGGCGAAGCGAAGGTTGCGCTCAAGATGCCGGACTTCAACGGCACCGTGCGCGTGACCGCGCTCGCCTTCAGCGACGATCGCTACGGCGGCGCCGACGCGGAAACGATCGTGCGCGCACCGCTCGTCGCCGAGATCTCGACGCCGCGCGTCATGGCACCCGGCGACGCGGCGCAGCTGACGCTCGATCTCCAGAACTTCTCGGGCAGCGAGCGCGAATTCGACGTTAAGGTGTCGGCCGGAAAACCTCTTGCGATCGCGCAAGGCACGCGCAAGGTCAAGCTCGCCGACAACGCGAAGACGACGCTGAACTTCCCGCTGACGGCCGAGGAAGGCTACGGCGTCGGCAAGATCGATGTCGTCGCGCAAGGCGGCGACATCCGCATCGACCGGCATTTCGAGCTTGCCGTGCGCGCCGCGTGGCCTTCGGTCATGCGCTCGACGCCGCGCGTGCTCGAGAAGATCGAGCCGATCGTCCTCGGCACCGACGCGATCGACGGACTCCTTGCGGATTCGGTCAACGCGCGCCTCACGGTGTCGAGCCTGCCGCCGCTGCCGTTCGCGACTGCGCTGAAGGATCTCCTCAAATATCCGTACGGCTGCGTCGAACAGACGACGAGCAAGGGCTTCGGATCGCTGCTGCTCGACGAGAAGACCGCGGCGAACCTGCACGTCGACGGATTGCCGCCCAATCAGCGCAAGGCGCGCGTCGAAGGCGCGATCGGCCGCGTAGCGTCGATGCAGATTCCGTCCGGTCATTTCTCGATGTGGGGCGGCGACAGCTATGTCAACGAGATGCTGACGCCGTACGTCGTCGAGTTCCTCGAGGACGCACGCGACGAAGGCTTCAACGTGCCGGACGACGTATTGCAGAAAGCCTTGAAGCGCCTCAACGACGATCTGCTCTCGGGCGGGCATCCGTATTACGGTTACGAGCATTCGGATCATCTTCGCTTCGCCGACGAGGCGTATTCGGGCTACGTGCTCGCGCGCGTCAACCGTGCGCCGCTCGGCACGCTGCGCGCGCTTTACGACAACGAGCGCGGCAAATCGCTGACCGCGCTGCCGCTCGTGCATCTCGGCATCGCGCTGAAGCTGATGGGCGATCAGCCGCGCGCCGAGAAGGCGGTCGAAGAGGCGTTCGCGAAGAAGTTCGAGCGGCCGTGGTATCTCGGCGATTACGGATCGGACCTGCGCGACACGGCACTGATGATTGCGCTCGCGCATCGTTACGGACTCGCGAAACCGGAATACGACGCGCGCGTGTTCGCACTCGCTCGCTCGCTCGGCACCGAGCAGCGCGAAGCGAACGACCAGCAGCGCCGCTACGGCTATCGCTGGTCGTATCTCTCGACACAGGAGCAGATCGCGATCGCACGGCTCGGCAAGACGCTGATCGCGGACGGCGACACGGCCGTCTCGGGCACGCTCTCGGTCGGCGGCACGACCAGCGAGATCAGCCCCGAGCGCTTGTGGAGCCGGCTCTTCTCCGGCGCCGATCTCCGCGCCGGCGTGCGCTTCATGCCGCAAGGCGATCTGCCGCTCTATGCGACGACCGACATCTCCGGCGTGCCGAAAGCGGCGCCAGCGCCGGACGATCACTACGTCGCGATCCAGCGTCGTTTCTACACGCTCGACGGCAAGCCGTGGGAACCGGGTCCGCTCAAGGAAGGCGACAGCCTCATCGTCGGCGTCAGGATGGAAGCGCGCGAGGCGATGCCGGACGCATTGCTCGCCGATCTGCTGCCGGGCGGTCTCGAGATCGAGAACTTCAACCTGACCGACGCCAAGCAATGGGCCGACGTCGTCGTCGACGGCATCAACATCACCGAACGCGGCGAAGCGGCCGACGTCCGGCACGAGGAGTTCCGCGACGACCGCTACGTCGCGGCGCTGAAGCTCGACCAGGGCCAGGAAGCGCACGTCTTCTATCTCGTGCGCGCGGTATCGCCCGGCACGTATCGCGTGCCGCCGCCGATCGTCGAGGACATGTACCGGCCCGAGGTGCGCGGCATCGGCAAGAGCGAGCCGGCGACGATCAAGGTCGTGGAGCCCTAGTCGACAGCTTCGCTCTTAAGCCCTCCCCTTCAAGGGGAGGGTTTGGGAGGGGATGGTGTTGACGCTTCGCTAGCGATGCAAGGCCAAACGAACAAGCAGATTCTCGGCGAGCACCGCCAGCGCTCGCTCCGCAACAACGCCACGGATGCGGAGCGCATGCTTTGGCGACGTCTGAAAAGCCGCCAACTCGAAGGCTGCAAGTTCCGCCGGCAACATCCGTTCGGCGATTTCATTCTCGACTTCGTCTGCCTCGAGCGACGCGTCGTCGTCGAGCTCGACGGCGGCCAGCATTTCGATGCCGCCGCATACGATGAGGCACGCTCGGAACTTTTACGCGCCGCCAGGTTCGTTGTGCTGCGCTTCTGGAATAACGAAGTGTTCGCCGAAATCAACGGAGTGCTGGAGGTAATCCGGCGCGAGCTTGTAACTCGAACACCATCCCCTCCCAACCCTCCCCTTGAAGGGGAGGGCTGAAGATGAATCTTCGCGGTCGGCGGATTCTCAAACGCATCGGCGCCGCCGTGCTACTGACGATTGCGCTGCTCTTTCTGCTCGACCGCCTCTTCCCGCTTCCGCTCCCCGACCCGACCAGCGGCAGCACCGTCGTTCTTGCGCGAGACGGCACGCCGCTCCGCGCGTTTCCCGACAGCGATGGCGTCTGGCGCTATCCGACGAAGATCGAAGACGTCTCGCCGCTCTACATCGAAGCGTTGCTGACTTACGAGGACCGCTGGTTCTACCGGCATCCCGGCGTCAATCCGCTC
>DASZWL010000131.1:0-3991 GCA_035546695.1 Rhodanobacteraceae bacterium
GAGGAGCTTCGGCGAGCCGTCGGCAGTCACGAAGATGTTCGACGGCTTGAGATCGCGATGCACGACGAGATTCTGATGCGCGTACTGCACGGCCTCGCAGACGCGCAGCATGAGCCGCAGCACGGCCGGCACGTCGAGCGCACGCGAGCGCGCGAACTCGGTGATCGTCACGCCTTCGACGTATTCCATCGCGAGATACGGCGCACCGTCAGCGGCGACGAAGATGTTCGAAGGTTTGAGATCGCGATGGACGACGAGGCTCTGGTGCGCGTACTGCACGGCCTCGCACACGCGCACGAAGAGCCGCAGGCACGCCGCGACGTCGAGCCCGTGCTTGCGCGCGTATTCGGTGATCGGCACGCCGTCGACGTACTCCATCGCAAGATACGGAATGCCGTTCGCATCGAGGCCGCCGTCGATCAGCCGCGCGATGCCCGGATGCTCGAGCCGCGCGAGGATCTGGCGCTCCTGGCGAAAGCGCTGCAGCAGGCCCGGCGTCGGATACGTCAGCCGCTTGACCGCGACGCGCTGCTCGAACTCGCCGTCGCCGCGCTCGGCGAGCCAGACCTCGCCCATGCCGCCTTCGCCGATCGATCGCAACACGCGATAGACGCCGAACGATTTCGGCGCCGACCGCGCCGCCGCCGCGACTGCGGCATCGGCGATCGACGCCGGAGCGCGTTCGAGGAAATCCTGCGCCTTCGCATCGGCGCGCAGCAGCTGCTCGACCGTGGCGCGAAGCTCCTCGTCGCCTTCGCATTGCGCTTCGAGCCACTCCGCGCGCCGTTCCTCCGGCACGTCGATCGCCTGCGAGAACAACTCGCGGATGCGCTCGCGGCTCATGCGTCGGGATGCAACTGCACGTAGAGCTGCGCCTTCGCGCGCCGCCAGTCGCGGCTCAGCGTGCGCTCGCTGACATCGCGCAGCAGCGCGATCTCCGGCAACGCGAGGCCGCCGAAGAAACGAAGCTCGACGAGATCGGCGAGCTCGGGCTCGTCCTTCTCGAGCAGCGTCAGCGCGCGATCGATGACGACGAGATCGTCCGGCGACAGCTTGCCGTCGGCGACGTCGAACGCATCGTCGAGATCGACGAGATCGAGCTCGCCGCCGCCGCGCTTGCCGGTCAGCCGGCGCCGCGCGTGATCCATGACGATCTGGCGCATCGCCTTCGCCGCGAGCGCGAAGAAATGCACGCGGCCGTGCAGGCTGCGCGCGTCCGGCCCCGAAAGCTTGAGATACGCCTCGTGCACGAGCGCCGTCGTGTTCAAGGTCGCCGAGCCGGAGCGCGCGAGCTGCTTGCGCGCGAGCGTCTTGAGCTCGCCGTAAACGTAAGTGAACAGCGACTGCAACGCGCGCGGGTCGCCGTCGTTCGCAGCTTCGATCAGCGAAGCGACGTGGTCGACCATGTGACTGCCCCCGAAGTCCCGGGTCAGTATATCCGTCCGGACGCAAAGGGAAGTTTGCAGCAATCGGCGATTGCCGGTTTTTTCACGCGACGATTGCAGTCGGTGCGCGGTGCGAGGACGCTGCGGAATGCGGCGTCGATTCTGAACGGGGTGGCCGGCACCCCGTCCGACGACGAGATCGGACAGGATGCCCGCGTGATCCGGCGCGGCTCAGCCGCCGTCGAAGCCGTCTTCGAAGATGTCGTCGCCGGGCAGCGACTTCAGGAATTCCACGAGGTCGGAGCGTTGGTCCGCCGTGAGCTGAAGGTCGAGTTTGCTGTCGTACGCGTTCACGACATCGGCCAAGGTCGCAGCGGAGCCGTCATGGAAATACGGTGCGTGCTGCCAGACGCCGGCAAGCGGCGAGGTTCGCCACTGGCCCGTCGCGCTCAGCAGAACGTAGTCCGTGTTCGCGGCGGCCGAGGCGTCCTCGGGATGCAGCCGGATGTTGGCGTCGGTGAGGCGTGGTCCGCTGTGGCAGGTCGCGCACCGCCCCGGACCTTCGAACACCGCTTTACCGCGCGCGGCCGCGTCAGGATCGTACGAACCTGGCGGCGGACGCGGCGCCGCGAGCGACAGCTCGTAGGCCTGGAGCGCGGGCAACGCCGGCGTCACGAGATCGGGCAGCGCGCCATTGTGAGTATTGTCGACCGGCACGGCGGCGCCGATCGCGGACAGGCGCGGATCGTCGAAGTAGCCGAGTCCGCCCATTTGCGTCACGCCGACGTAGCGGTTCCAGTACGCGACCGGACCGACCGGCTCGTGCTCGACGTCGCCGTCGCCGGTGAAGGTCTCGCGCTCGATTCCGGCGAGGCCGTAGGCCGGCGGAATCACGGTCGCGAAGCGGTCGTGCGGCGGATCCTCGCCGCCGGTGAAGAGATCGAGATCGGTATCCCGGAAAAGATTGAAGCGCGGGTCGTACATGCCGGGTCCCCACGAGTTGTACACGGCCTTGAACTTGTCGGGCACGGCGGGCGACAGCGCGATGATCGCGCCCGGATTCAGGTCGCGGTTCGGCCAGCCGTCGAGCCGATGGCCGATGCCGTGCGCGAACGAATCGTCCACGGTCGAATGGCAGAGCGCGCAGGTGACGCCGAGGCGCGTCAGCGTGTCCTTGCCTCCGATGTTCTCGACCTGGCCCTGAAGGCCGACCACGGCGTTCAATTGCAGCAGCGTGACCGTCACGGCCGGATCGTTCAGATCGATCGTGCCCGCCGCGAGCGCGTCCCTCACGCTTTGGGGCAGCGCGTCGAGATCGACCTTGATGCCGACCGCGAGAGCCGTCGCGGGACTCACCGCCTTCGCGACGACTTCGTTCATATGCAACTGATCGGTCCACAGCGCCTCGTCGCCGAACGTGTCGTAGCGGAAGATCTGCTGGCCTTCTTCGATCAGCGTCTTGCCGAACGACATCTGCAGCGCGGTCGATGGCTGGCCGGCGAAGGCGCCCGCGCCGTCGCCGACGAGCGCGATCATTCCCGCGGCCAGCGACGCGACCGCCGCGATGGCGATCCATCCGCGCTCGATGCCGTGTCGCGAAGTCGATCGGCGAGCGGCGGTCGCGCTCGTTCGAGCGAAAATCGGCATGCGTGCTTTCATCGTTGCGGCTTCCACTGCTGTCGTGATGCCGAAGCAGTGTGGGAAACGGTTGCGCATGCTGCAACGTGGATATGTGTGAACCGCGCCGAATGCGCCGATGCGTTCACGGCGATGCGTCCGCATCGAGCGCTCAAGCATGAAAAACGAAGCGAGGTCGAGCGAAGGAACGCTTCATTCGCGAACGCGAGCGCACGCGCGGAGCCGCCCGGCCGCGACGGTGCGGGCTGATATATTGACTCGCATGGACAGGATCTTCGCCGTCGCGCCGATGATGGACTGGACGGACCGTCATTGCCGCTACTTCCATCGCCTGCTGTCGCCGCACGCGCTGCTCTACACCGAGATGGTGACGGCGCCCGCGGTGCTGCACGGCGATCGCGCGCGTCTACTCGGCTTCGATCCGGCCGAGCATCCGGTCGCGCTGCAGCTCGGCGGCGCCGAGCCGAGCGAGCTTGCGGCGGCAGCGCGCGTCGGCGCCGATCTGGGCTACGACGAGATCAACCTCAACGTCGGGTGTCCGTCCGATCGCGTGCAGTCGGGCCGCTTCGGCGCGTGCCTGATGCGCGAGCCCGCGCTCGTCGCGGACTGCGTCGCGGCGATGCGCGCGGCGGTTTCCGGCTTCGATCGGCACGTTCCGGTCACGGTGAAGTGCCGGCTCGGCGTCGACGAGCAGGACGAATACGCCGATCTCGCGCGCTTCGTCGAGACGGTCCGCGCGAGCGGCTGCACGGTGTTCATCGTGCACGCGCGCAAGGCCTGGCTCGAAGGCCTTTCGCCGAAGGAGAACCGCGAGGTTCCGCCGCTGAACTACGCGCGCGTCTACGAGCTGAAGCGCGCGTTTCCCGAGCTCACGATCGTCGTCAACGGCGGCATCGCGAGCGTCGACGAAGTGCGCGAACACCTTCGCCATGTCGACGGCGTCATGCTCGGCCGCACCGCATATCACG
>DASZWL010000132.1:0-1621 GCA_035546695.1 Rhodanobacteraceae bacterium
CCCTGCTCCCGCGCATACCGGCTCGCGGCAAGCACGAGCTTGCCGACCGTGAGCGCATCGGCATCCGTCAGCTCGTCGAGCGTCGCGATCGGCGTCTTCGGAACGAACAGCACGTGCACCGGCGCCTGCGGATTGATATCGCGGAACGCGAGGACGTCGTCGTCCTCGTAGACGATGTCGGCCGGGATCTCGTGGCGGATGATTTTCGAGAATAGTGTGTCGGCCATGGGATTCGGGATTCGGGATTCGGGATTCGGGATTCGGGATTCGGGATTCGGGAAAGGCTCGCAGCTTCGCCCCGCAGGCGCAAGCACGAGCGCAGAACGTCTTCGCGGATTCGATCCCAAAATCCCGAATCCCGAATCCCGGCTCTTACAACTCCTGCCTTCCGCCGAACGCATGCGCCAGCGTGCCGCGATCGATGTACTCGAGCTCGCCGCCGAGCGGCACGCCGTGCGCGAGCCGGCTCGCGCGCACGCCGGCCGCGCGCGCGATCTCGGCGAGCATGTGCGCGGTCGCCTCGCCCTCGACGGTCGGATTCGTCGCGACGATGAGCTCTTGTACTTCGCCTTCGGAAAGCCGCCGCGCAAGCCGGTCGAGACCGATCTCTTCAGGACCCAAGCCGTCCAGCGGCGAGAGCCGTCCGAGCAGCACGAAATAACGCCCGCGATAGCCGGTCGCCTGCTCGATCGCGAGCTGATCGATCGGCGTCTCGACGACGCAGAGCAGACTCGCATCGCGAGAAATCGACGCGCACAGCGCGCAGACCGCTTCCTCGCTGAACGTGCGGCAGCGCGTGCAATTTCCGACGCGTGCCGCCGCAGCCGCGAGCTTCTCCGCAAGGCGCTCGGCACCAGCGCGATCACGCTCGAGCAGATGGAACGCCATCCGCTGCGCGCTCTTCGCGCCGACGCCCGGGAGGCAGCGCAGCGCGTCGATGAGGTCGGCGAGGAGGGGGGAGGCTGTGGACATGGGGAGGAAAGCCGGGATTCGGGATGAAAAATGATGCGCGATACGGGATTGAAGAAAGGTGGATCGCGATTTCCGAATCTCCAATCCCGAATCCCGGCTCTTCTAAAACGGCAACTTGAACCCCGTCGGCAGATTCATTCCCGAAGCCAGTCCGCCGAGCTTCTCCTGCGTCAGCGCGGCGATCTTGTTCACGGCGTCATTGAACGCTGCCGCGATCAGGTCTTCGGTCATCTCGGGATCGTCCTGAAGCAGCTTGCGATCGAGATTCACGCGGCGCACTTCGTGGCGTCCGCTCATGACGACGCTGACGACGCCGCCTCCGGCCTCGCCCGTGACCTCGGCCGCGGCGATCTCTTCCTGCGCGCGTTTCATCTCGTCCTGCATGCGCTGCGCTTGCTGCATGAGGCCTGCGAGCGGGCCTTTCATCGACGTTCTCCTTTCTTCGATCGAGAGCGCGAAGCAGACTCGCGCCCCACGGGATTCATGACGGATCGGCGTCGGCCGGCCGCACGCTTCCCGCGACGACACGGGCTCCGAACGTGTCGACCAGCGACTGTACGACCGGATCGCTCTGTAATGCGTCCTCGGCCGCCCGACGGCGCGAATTCTCGCTGCGCGCGCGCTGCTCGGCCGGGCTCTCGCCGTGGTC
>DASZWL010000133.1:0-13615 GCA_035546695.1 Rhodanobacteraceae bacterium
AAGCCGGCGAAGGTCGTCCTCGTCGCCTGCATGCGCAAGCTGCTGACGATCCTGAACGCGATCGTGCGCTCGGGCGTGCCATGGAATCCGAATCACGCGACCGAACGTTTTGCTTGACGCAGAACACGGTTGCTCTCCCGCTTGGCGGGAGAGGGTTAGGGTGAGGGCAAGCTGGGTTCGCCCTTTCAAGAGCCCTTCATCCGCCTTCGGCACCTTCTCCCGCAAAGCGGGAGAAGGAAGAGCGCGCCCTTCCCCGCTTAATCCGGCAATTCGATCGTCGCGATCAACGGCAAATGATCCGACGCAATCCGCGCTAGCCGACTCCGATGCACAGCGATATCGACGATCTCCGCGCCGTGCAGCGCGAAGATCCGGTCGAGCGGCAGCACCGGCGCGATCGACGGAAATGTCGCCAGTACGCTCGCCGTTCCGAGCCGCTCCGCATGCGCACGGATCTCGCGCGATTTCGCGCGCGTTGCGTTGAAATCGCCGAGCAGGATCGTCGGCAGCTCGCGCTGGCGCTCGACGAGATCGGCGAGTCGCGACAGTTGCTCGTGGCGCTCGGCGCTGCGAAGGCCGAGATGCGTCGCGATCACGCGGAGCTCGCGCGAGTCGCCTTCGATCGTCGCGTCGATCGCGCCGCGCGGCTCGCGGCGGCCGATCGTCAATGCATGCTCGACGGGATCGACGATCGGCCAGCGGCTGAGCAGCGCATTGCCGAACGTGCCGCCGGCGAGCTGCATCGTCGGCATCGCAGCGAGATGAAAGCCGGTCGCGTCGCCGAGGTGCGCGTGCACGTCGAAGCCTCGCACCGGCGAGAGCACTTCCTGCAGCGCGACGACGTCGGCGCCGAGCTCGGCGATCACGTCGGCGATGCGCTGCGGCCGGAAGCGGCGATCGACGCCGACGCCGCTATGAACGTTGTAGGTCGCGATGCGGAGCTGGGTCATGACCGCGCGTCACGTCCGCGCCGGCGCAGGCGCTTCAGCAGCAGCGCGATCGCGACGATCAGCACGATCGCGAACAGCAGCATCGCCCAGCTCAACGGGCGCGGATCGGCGATCACGGCGCGCGCGCGGTCGACGAAGACCGCATAGAGCGCGATGCCGGGCGCCATGCCGAGCGCCGTGCCGGCTAGGTACGGAACGCGCCGGACGCCGGCCGCGCCGGCCGCGAGGCTGACGATGCTGTATGGCGCGATCGGCACGAGCCGCACGATCGCGACCGCGAGCACGCCATGACGCACGATCCGCTCGCGCATGCGCTCGACCGTCGCGCCGGCGAAACGCGCATGTATCCGTTCGGGCAGCAGCGATCCGATCGCGTGCAGCAGCAGCGCGCTCGCGAGCGAGCCGAGCAGCGCGATCGCGGCGCCGACGACGGGGCCGAACGCGACGATCGACGCCGCGATCAGGATATTCACCGGAAACACGAGGAGACCGCCGACGAGAAACACGCCGAGCATCGCGAGCGCCGCGACCGGCGAGGATCGCAATGCGCTCAAACGCTCGACGAGAACCGGAAGATCGCTCCACGAGATGCGGCGCGATCCGACGACGAGCGCCACGATCAGCGTCAACAGAGCCGCCGCCAGTATCGCGAGCGCGATGCGGCGCACGATCAAGCGTCGCGAGCCCCGAGGCGGCGCGAGGGGCTCGCCGGTTTCTGCATGCGGATCCCGCGAGCTCGCCGTCATCGCGCGCCTACAACATGTCCTCGATCGGCAGCGCGCGCATGAGCAGCACTTTCATGCGCGTCCACGCCGACGTTTCCGGGTCGTGGTCGTAGATCGTCGTCTTGCCGTCCTCGACCGAGATCCAGCGCAACACGGGCGCCGATTCGCGCTTCGCATCCGGACGCTCGATGACGACGTGATACGCGTTTTCTGGCGCCGTCGCCCGATCGAAATAGCGCGCGAGCGATTCGGCGAGCCCGGGCGAATCGACGATGACGCCCATCTCGGTATTGAACAGCCGCGAGCGGGGATCGAGATTCATCGATCCGACGAACACCGTCTGCTCGTCGACGATCATCGATTTCGCGTGCAGGCTCTCGCCCGACGAGGTGCCGTGGGCATGGCGCTGCGGCTTGCCCGGCAGCGGGCGCAGCTCGTACAGGTGGACGCCCTCCTCGAGCAGCGGAACGCGGTAGCGCGCATAGCCCGCGTGCACTTCGGGCTCGTCGGTCGCCGCGAGCGCATTCGTCAGCACCTTGACCGCGACGCCGCGCGCGGCGAGATCGCCGAGATACTTCACGCCGCGATCGCCCGGTATGAAATACGGCGAGATCAGGAGCGCCTCGCGCGTCGCAGCGTCGAGCATCGCCTTCAGTTCCGGCCCCATGAGCCAGCCGTGGCCATCGCGCGCGGGATCGGCCTTCGATGGATCGTCGGCGATCAGCGTCGCCGCGCCCCAGAACCAGCGTCCCTTGCGATCGGCACTGGGGCCGTTCGGAAGCTCCTCGAGCACCTCGCCGGCGTAATCCGATTCGGCGAACGCGCGCGCATCGCGCGCGAGCCTTGCGCGCAGACGCGCGAGATCGTCCGGACCGGCCTGCACGGACGTGTACGCCGTGACCGGATACGCCTCGTCGGAATTCCAGTACGCGTCGAACATCGCCGAGATCTTCGGCACGACGGGACCGATCGCGATGACGTCGAGATCGCGGAAATGCATCGCGTCGCCCGCGTCGAAATATGCGTCGCCGATGTTGCGTCCGCCGACGATCGCCTGCATGCCGTCGACGATGAACGCCTTGTTGTGCATGCGCCGGTTGAGCCGCCGGCCTTCGATCAGGAACTGGCCCGCCTTCGAGAACACCGAGCGGTTGCGGAAGCGGAACGGATTGAAGAGCCGCACCTCGATCGAGGGATGCGCATCGAGCGCGTCGAGCAGGTTGTCCTGTCCTTCGATGTCGAGATCGTCGAGCAGGATGCGCACGCGCACGCCGCGATCGGCTGCGGCGAGGATGCGTTGCGCGACGAGGCGTCCCGTCGCGTCGTCGTCGAAGATGTAGTACTGGAGATCGAGCGAATGCTTCGCGTGATCGATCAGCACGATGCGGCTCATCAGCGCATTCATGTTGCCGATCAGCGGACGGAAGCCCGATTCGCCTTCGTGTGAGGCCGTTTCCGACGCGACGTAGCGCGTCGACGGCGTGTCGACGACCGGCGCGAGCGCAGTCGACGGCGGCCGCGGAACGTCGGTGCGCAAAGTGGCGCATCCGCCCGCGGCGACGGCGACGAGCAACAGAAGGATCTGGCGCACGAAGGCGCGGGCGTCGGAAGTGCGCATCGGTCGCACTTTGTGCGGTGCCGATGCTGAATGGAGCGTTGCCGAAGTTTCGCGAGAGCCGGTCACGCGGACACGACGGCCTCGCCACGCTCGATCGAACGATAGATGCGCCACGACACGAAACCGAGCGCGGTCGCGCCCGCGGCCGTGGCGGCGAGCGCGAAAGCGCTGCCCGACACGAGCGGCGAGATCGCGCCGGCGAGCGTCGCGCTGAGGATGAGGCTGACGAATGCCTGCACGGACGATACCGCGCCGCGATGATGCGGAAAGCGATCGAGCAGGAGCAGCGTCAGCGTCGGGAAGTTGATGCCGATGCCGATCGCGTGCAGGCCGATCGGCAGCACGGACCACGGCACGCGCGGCGAAGGCACGAGCACGGCGATCGCGATGTTCAGCGCGGCGGCGCCGAGCATGATCGTGTAGCCGAGCCGCACCGTCGCGCTGGCGCTCAGCTTTCCCGCGATCCGCCCCGATACGAACGAGCCGGTCATGAGACCGCTGATCGCCGGGATGAACAGCCATGCGAAATGCTGTGCATCGAGCTTCAGGAGATTCAGCACGAACGCCGGCGCCGAAGCGATATAGACGAACAGCGCGTTGAAGTTCAGCGTGCCGGCGAGCGCGAGCGGCAGGAACGCGCGGTCGCGGCCAATGCGCTTGTACGTCGTCGTGAGCTCGTCGAGCGAAAGCGGTACGCGCCGCGAGCGCGGATGCGTCTCCGGCAGCCACGCCGCGCAGACGAGCAGCAGCGCGGCCGCGAACGCGGCGAGCAGCCAGAAGATCATCGGCCAGCGCGCGAACGCGACGACCCAGCCGCCGACGATCGGCGCGATCGCCGGCGCGATGCCGAAGATCATCGAGACCGTCGACATCAGGCGCTGCGCCTCGACGCCTTCGAAGCAGTCGCGGATGATCGCGCGGCCGACGATGAGTCCCGCGCCCGCGGAAATCCCTTGCAGCGCACGGAACGCGAGCAGCGCGCCGATGGAATCTGCCAGCGCGCAGCCGATCGACGCGAGCGCGAACACACCAACGCCGGCGAGGATCACGCGCTTGCGGCCGAGCGCGTCGGAGAACGGTCCGTGCAGGAGCGACATCAGCGCATACGCGATCATGTAGACGCTGATCGTCTGCTGCATCGCAAGCGGGGTCGCGGAAAGATCGCGCGCGATCGCCGGAAACGCCGGAAAGATCGTGTCGATCGAGAACGGCCCGAACATCGCGAGCGCGGCGAGCAGCGGCGCCAGCCGGCGCCGGCGCGGAGGGACGTCGACCGCTGTCATCGGATGCGGGAAGGTTCCGGGAAAAGCGGCCGCTTGGCGCGTCCGCGCGGATTGCGCTAGCATAACCTCGCAATTCAGGAGATGGCATTCTCCTCGAACCGCCGCAAGGCTGATGATGCCTGACGCAACTCCCGGAAACGGGGGTATGCACAGGCATCCGTAGCGCTCCGCCGCGGATTCCCGCGCGTACCGCTCGTTTCCGGGTCCGATCCACCGACCCGGGAGCGCCATGAATCTCGTCTCGTTCCTCGCCGTGGGCTTCGGCGCCTTCTTCGGCGCCGTCGTGCGCTGGCTGCTCGGCATCGCGCTGAATCCGATCCTGCCGACGCTGCCGCTCGGCACGCTCGCGGCGAATCTCGCCGGCGGCCTCGTCATGGGCCTCGCGCTCGGCGTGTTCGCGCACTACGAAACGCTGCCGATCGCGTGGCGTCTCGCGATCACGACCGGTTTTCTCGGCGGTCTCACGACGTTCTCGACGTTCTCGGGCGAGACCGTCACGCTGTTCCTGCGCCAGCAATACGGCTGGACCGCCACGATCATCGTCGCCCACCTGTTCGGCTCGCTGCTGATGACGCTCGCCGGCATCGGCCTCGTGCGCGTCGCGCTGCGCTCGTGAAATGAGGAGAATTCCGATGAAAGGCTCATCGCTGCGTTTCTACCTGCACGAGAACCAGAAGCACCGCGGCATGCTGCTCTACGAGTGGCTGCTCGAAGAAGCGAAGAAGCGCGGCATCCACGGCGGCTCGGCGTTCCGCGCGATGGCGGGGTTCGGCCGGCACGGCGTCCTGTCCGAGCAGCATTTCTTCGAGCTCGCGGGACAGCTGACCGTGCTCGTCGAGTTCATCGTGACCGAGCGCGAGGCGGACGAATTGCTCGGCATCGTGCGCGAGGACGGCGCACATCTTTTCTATGCGCGCTTTCCGGCCGAGTTCGGCATCATCGACGAAGCCGACCGGGACGACGGCGCGCCGCCGGAGCGCGC
The DNA here is from genome assembly GCA_035546695.1 of Rhodanobacteraceae bacterium. Lineage (GTDB taxonomy): Bacteria > Pseudomonadota > Gammaproteobacteria > Xanthomonadales > Rhodanobacteraceae > Dokdonella_A. Next base: position 5,559 of record DASZWL010000133.1, read on the forward strand.
GCGATGACCGACGTCTACGTGCTCGCCTCGGTATGGATCGGCCTCGCGCTGGTCGCGACGCTGCTTTCGATCTGGCTGCGCGTCGCGACGGCGATGAGCGAGATCATCGTCGGCACGGTCGCGCAGCTCGTGATCGGCGCGCTGCTCGGCGCGCACTTCCTCGGCACCGACGACGGCTGGATCAAGTTCCTGTCCTCGATCGGCGCCGTGCTGCTGACGTTCCTCGCCGGCGTCGAGCTCGATCCGGCGCAGCTTCGGCGCAACTGGAAGGAAGCGAGCGTGATGGGCCTCGTCGGCTTCTTCGCGCCGTTCCTCGGCTGCGCGGCGGTCGCGTACTACCTCCTGCACTGGAGCGCGCCGGCGAGCTGGCTGACCGGCGTCGCGCTCTCGACGACGTCGGTCGCGGTCGTCTATGCGGTCATGCTCGAGCTCGGCCTCAACCGAACCGCGTACGGCAAAGGCATCCTCGCCGCGTGCTTCGTCAACGATCTCGCGACGGTGATCGCGCTCGGTCTCCTGTTCGCGCCGTTCACGATGAAGACGCTCGTGTTCGTCAGCGTCAGCGTCGCCGCCTTCGTGATCCTGCCGTGGCTGGCGCCGCGCTTCTTCCGCCGCTATGGCGACCGGCCTTCGGAGCTCGAAGCGAAGTTCCTGATGTTCGTCCTGTTTGCGCTCGGCGCGCTCGCGCTCTGGTCCGGCAGCGAGCCGGTGTTGCCGGCGTACATCGTCGGCATGATCCTCGCGGGCACGGTCGGCAAGGATCACGCGCTGATCCGCCGCCTGCGCACGCTGACGCTCGGCCTCCTGACGCCGTTCTACTTCATCCGCGCGGGCTCGTTCGTCTCGCTGGCCGCGCTCGCCGCGGCGCCGCTCGTGTTCGTGATTCTGCTGGTCGCGAAGATGATCACGAAATTCGGCGGCGTGTTCCCGGTCACGAAGCTCTATCGCCAGCCGCATCCGGAAGCGGCGTATACGACGCTGATGATGTCGACCGGACTCACGTTCGGCAGCATCAGCGCGCTCTACGGCTACGCGCACGGCATCATCGACCAGAGCCAGTATTCGTTCGTCGTCGCGACCGTCGTCGGCAGCGCCGTCGTGCCGACGCTGATCGCGAACGCGTTCTTCATGCCGCGTCATTTGCTGCCGAAGGACGAGCTGCCGGCCCGCGCGGCGGCCTCGGCCGAAGTGAACCTGTGAACTCCGGACTCCAACCCGGAGCGCGCAGCCGCTATCCTTGGGCCACGCGACTCGTCAGGGGCAGGCCGATGCCAGGAACGCACGCGAAGGCGCGCGTCGAATCGCTGCTGAATCTCGCCGGCGTCCACGTCGACGGCGACGCGCCGACCGACATCCGCGTGCACGATCCGGCGCTCTATTCGCGCGTGCTCGCGCACGGCTCGCTCGGGCTCGGCGAGGCGTACATGGACGGCTGGTGGGACGCCGACGATCTCGACGGCTTCCTGTTCCGCCTGCTCGACACGCGTCTCGACGAGCGCGTCGGCGGATTCGAGGACGCGTGGCTCTACGTCAAGTCGCGCTTCCTCAACCTCCAGCGCGGCCGCCGCGCCTACGTGATCGGCGAGCGGCATTACGACCTCGGCAACGATCTCTTCCAGGCGATGCTCGGCAAGCGGCTCGTCTACAGCTGCGGCTACTGGAAGGACGCGCGGGATCTCGACGCGGCGCAGGAAGCCAAGCTCGATCTGATCTTCAGGAAGCTCGGCCTCGAGCGCGGCATGCGCGTGCTCGACATCGGCTGCGGCTGGGGCGAGGCGCTGAAGCTCGCGGCGGAGCTCTACGGAATCTCCGGCGTCGGCGTCACGGTCTCGCACGAGCAGGCCGACTATGCGCGCGAGATCAGCCGCGGATTGCCGATCGAAGTGCGGCTCGCCGACTACCGCACGCTCGACGAGAAGTTCGACCGCGTGTTCTCGATCGGCATGTTCGAACACGTCGGCGTCAAGAATTACCGCGCGTACTTCGACGTCGCGCGGCGCTGCACGGCCGAGGACGGCCTTTTCGTCCTGCACTGCATCGGCTCGAACGTCTCGTCGAACCATACCGATCCCTGGATCGCGAAGTACATCTTCCCGAACTCGATGGTGCCCTCGGCCGAGCAGATCGCGAACGCGAGCGAAGGCGTGTTCGTCACCGAGGACTGGCACAACTTCGGCGCCGACTACGATCTGACACTGATGGCCTGGCGCGCGAACTTCGAGCGCGCGTGGCCGATGCTCGAGGCGCGCTACGACGAGCGCTTCCGCCGCATGTGGCGTTTCTATCTCTCGGCGTCGGCTGCCGTGTTCCGCGCGCGCCGCGACCAGCTCTGGCAGCTCGTGATGTCGCCGCGCGGCGTGCGCGGCGGCTATCGCGCGCCGCGCTGAGCGCAAGGCTCGGACCGGAGTCAGGCCGCGCGACGCGTGCCGGCGTTCGTCCCGAGCGCGTCGATCAGCGCGGCGAGCGCGTTGACGGTCTCCGCCCGCGCGACCGCCGTCGGCGTCGCCGTTTCCGTGGCGATCTCGTCGTAACCGAGGCCGAACTCGACCCGCAGGATGGCCAGCTCGCGCTGGCGTCGCGGCATGCGCGCGAGTGCGTTTTCCCACGCTTCGAGGCGATCCCCGCCGACGAGCTGCTCGACGCGCGAGGACGGCCGAGCGCGATCGGCGCGGAGCGCGGCGTCGTCCGCGAGCAGGCGCGCGCGCAACCGGACGAGAAGACTCCCCTCTTCCAGCGCCGGGTTCGATTCGACGCCGGCCACGCGGCCGAACGCATCGCGAATCCATTCGGCGGCGTCGATCGCGGCCTTCGTCCCTGCGGGCAGGCGCTCCTGCACCCAGCGTCGCAATTGCACCGCATAGCGGCTCTGGCGCGCCGCGTCGAGCGCTTCGCGACGACCGGCGGGCCCACGATCCCGCCTCGGATCGCGGTCGATGACGGCTCTCAGCATCTCCGTTCGCTCCTTCACTACTCCGGAGCGAACGATGCCTCCCGGCAATGGCCGCGTCCAATGAAACGTCCTCAGCGCGCGATGCAAGGCCGTTATCATGATGCCCGCGCGTGATCGCGCGATAACTCCGCGTTATAGTGGCGGTGCTGCGAGGGGACGCACGCGTGACCAGTCGGCTGCCATCCGCCCAGATCGAATCGTTCATGGTGCTGGCGCGCGAGCTCAACTTCTCGCGCGCGGCCGAGTTCCTGCACATCACGCAGCCGGCGCTGACCAAGCGCATCCAGAATCTCGAGGAGACGCTCGGACAGGCGCTGTTCCTGCGCCTGCGCGGCGGCCTCGAGCTGACCGAATCGGGCCGCATCCTGCAACGCTACGCGGCGAGCATCGAGCATCAGGAGCAGGAAGTCCTCGACAGCCTCGTCGGCGACAAGCGCGCGGCCGGCGGCATCGCGGGATTCTTTCGCATCGCGGCGTTCTCCTCGGCGCTGCGCTCGGTCGTCGTGCCGGCGCTCGGCGTGCTTCTGCGCGCGAATCCGCGCCTGACCTGCCAGACGATCAAGGCCGAGGTGCACGAGCTGCACGACATGCTGATCGACGGCAAGATCGACTTCTGCGTCTCGCTGTCCGAATGCGAGCGCATGGGCATCGACAACGTGCAGATCGGCGTCGAGCGCAACGTTCTGATCGAATCAGCGCGCTTCGACGCACGTCCGGACTGCTACATCGACCACGAGCCGCGCGACAACTTCACTGAGCGCTTCTTCCTTTCGCAGACCGGCTCGACGGTGCCGAAGATGCAGCGCGCGTACTTCGACGACATCTACGGGCTCATCGACGCGGTCTCGCAGGGCGTCGGGCGCGCAGTCGTGCCGGTGCATCTCGTGCGTCCCGAGCACGAAGTGCGCGCGGTACCGGGCTACCGGCCGTTCGAGGTGCCGGTGCTGCTCCAGTTCCACAAGCAGCCCTATTACACGAAGCTGCAACGCGCGGTCATCGACACGCTGACGCGCGAATGCCCTCCTCTGCTGAGCGCGAATCGCATGCAGGGCGAAGGCGGCGCCGCGATCGCCGACGATGCGCTGATCGCGGCCAACCGCCGCCGCATGCGCGGCAGCCGCGACGCCGGAGCCTGAGCGACACGGCATACGCGCGCTTTTCCCCCTCCCGCTTTGGGCAGGGTAAGGGCAAGCCCGCGAAACCGCCGCGATTTACGCAAGCGCGCAAAACTCGCGCTCCGATTCCTATAACGCATCACTGCGCATGCGAAGTCATCGACTCCTTCGCAAGCCGCCACGCGCCATCCTGCTTCTGCATCGTCGCGACGCTCGTCGCGTTGTTGCCGTCGCCGTCCTTGCCGGCAAGCTCCAGCGTCGCCGAATCGCCCTTGCCGTACGCCTTCGTGATCTTCGGATCGCGCATCGCGTTGCCCTGGATGAACGCGAACATCATCTTGAAGTCGGGATCGTTGCGGTGCGCGAGCAGCTCCGACGAGCGCTCCTTCGTCATCGTCTTCGCGAGCGCGTCGATGTCGCCCTTCTTCAGCGCGGCAAGATACGCGCGATAGGCCTTGCCGGGATCGCCGCCGTCGGCGGGCAACGCGGCGCCGAGATCCGGCGCGCCCGGAATGTCGAGCGCGAACTTGAGATCGTAGAAGCGTCCCGTCTTCTTGTCGGCCTCGTCGTTGCTCTGGAAACTGCCCTCGATGCGCTTGGCATCGTTGCGCGCGAGCTTCAGCGTGTACCAGCCGCTGCCGCTCTGCGATCCGCTGAAGCCCGGCGCGTTGATGTTGACGTTCTGCACGGAGCCGTCGCCCTCGAGATTCAGCTGGACGCGCGTCGCGTTCTTCTGCCGCATCTGATCGTCGAGGGCATCGCCGCGATCGGCGGCGGCATCGATGGCCGCCGCGTCGATCGGCTTGTCGGCGAAGACGACCGTCGTGATCTCCTTCGTCTTGTCGAATGGATCGGGGCCGCGGTACGCGTATGCACCGACCAGCGCGGTCGCCTTGCCGTCCTGATACAGCGTGCCGGAGCCGCCGGCGAACGCGAGACCCGGCACGAGCGCGAGAGCGAGCGCCATCGGGCGCAGTGAAAGCTTCATGGAATCCTCCTCCTTCCGTGACCGATATCGATCGCGCCGCACCGTAACGGCGGAGCCGGCGATCGCCGAAATCCCCAACACCACCCGGCACGCCGGGCGGATTGCACACTAGGCGCGCGCGCGCCGGCGATCCAATGAAAACTCGGCATGGCGCGATCGGATCGTCTTATCGCGATCACGCGCGGGAATCGGACGATGCCGCGCGGGAATCGCGACCGGATCGTCGAAAGCGCATGAAGTCAGTTTTCATGCCGGATCAACAAGCGCACGTTTGGCGGCGTCCGCGGGCGGCGACGTGCGGGCTCGGCACGCCTGAAAAACCCTGATTCCGTGCGAGCTTGCACGTGCCGCGCCGCTTGCGGAGTCGACGGCCGGCCGGTCGCGGAAGTCGAGTCGGCAGGTCGCGATGACGACAAGAGGATGGGAGACGCCGCAACGATGTTCGGTCACACTCCATGACGACCACGCTTCGAGGGCGTTGGAAAGGCGCGCGGCGAATCCGGGGGCCGCGAAGGTCATGAGCATTCCGTCTTGATTCGATTGGAGGAACACATGCACCTGCACCTTCGGAAAACCTGGCCGGCACTCCTGTTGCTGCTGCTACCCTTCTCCGCGGCATGGGCCGCGGCTTTCACGGTCACCGTCGGCGGAGCCGGCCTCACGTTCCGACCGAGCTCGATCGATGCGACGGTCGGCGACACGGTCACGTTCGTCAACGCCGGCGGCTTCCACAACGTCGTCGCCGACAACGGCTCGTTCCGTTGCGCGAAAGGCTGCGACGGCGTCGGCAACGGCAACGGCACGCCGAGCGACGATCAGTGGTCGTCGACGATCACGCTCGGCGCGGCGGGCGACGTTCCCTACCATTGCGAGGTCCACGCCGCCTCCGGCATGAACGGCGTCATCCATGTCGCTGCGGCATCCGGCGGCGGCAACGAGAACGTGCCGATCACAGCCGGCTTCACGGGCGCGTGGTACGACCCGACGCAAGGCGGCCACGGCATCTTCCTCGAAGTGCTGCCGGAGAATCGCATCCTCGCCTGGTGGTTCACGTTCGCGCCGGACGGTACGCAGGCATGGTTCGGCAACGACGGCGCGATCGACGGCACGACAGCGACGATCCAGGTGATACAGACGCAGGGCGGACGGTGGATTCCGAATTTCGATCCCGCCAATGTGACGCAGCCGGCGTGGGGTACGCTGACGTTTAGTTTCACCGACTGCAATCACGGGCGCGTCGATTTCGATTCGGTCATGCCGGGCTACGGCACGGGACACATGGATCTGACGCGGCTGACGCAACCCGCGGGCGTCACGTGTCCATGAGCGTGTCGTGACGGAACGGCGGCGCGGCGGACTCCCGCGCCGCCTCGTGTCCGCGCTTCCGACGCGGCGTGTGTCCGGTTAACGCGCCGCATCGCGATCCGGCACAATAGCGCGGCGCGCCGGCTCCTCGCCGGCGCGTCCGCTTGTGCCGGACTTTCGCGATGAACCTGCAATCGAACCACGAAACGATTCCGCTGAAGGAATACGCCGAGCGCGCGTACCTCGATTATTCGATGTACGTCGTGCTCGATCGCGCGCTGCCGTTCGTCGGCGACGGGCTCAAGCCCGTGCAGCGCCGCATCATCTACGCGATGAGCGATCTCGGCCTCGCCCCGAGCGCGAAGCACAGGAAATCGGCGCTGACCGTCGGCGAGGTGCTCGGCAAGTACCATCCGCACGGCGACAGCGCGTGCTACGAGGCGCTCGTCCTGATGGCGCAGCCGTTCTCTTACCGCTACCCGCTGATCGACGGCCAAGGCAATTTCGGCTCGATCGAAGACGCGAAATCGTTCGCGGCGATGCGCTACACCGAGTCGAAGCTGACGCCGCTCGCCGAGCTCCTGCTCGCCGAGCTCGATCAGGGCACGGTCGAATTCGTGCCGAACTACGACGGCACGCAGAAGGAACCCTCGTGGTTGCCCTCGCGCGTGCCGCATGTCCTTTTGAACGGCTCGACCGGCATCGCGGTCGGCATGGCGACCGACATCCCGCCGCACAACCTGCGCGAGATCGCGACCGCGGCGATCCATCTGCTCGACGAGCCGTCGGCGAGCGTCGCCGAGCTGTGCGAGCATGTGAAGGCGCCGGATTTTCCGACCGAAGCCGAGATCATCACGCCGAAGAGCGAGCTCGCCGCGATGTACGCGACCGGCGTCGGCTCGGTGCGTTGCCGCGCGGTATACGAGATCGAGGACGGCAACGTCGTCGTGACCGCGCTGCCGCATCAGGTGTCGCCGTCGAAGATCCTGCAGCAGATCGACGCGCTGCGGATCGCCAAGAAGCTGCCGATGCTCGAGGACTACCGCGACGAATCCGACCACGAAAATCCGGTGAGGCTCGTGCTGTTCCCGCGCTCGAACCGCGTCGACGTCGACGAGATGATGACGCATCTCTTCGCGACGACCGATCTCGAGAAGAGCTACCGCGTCAACCTCAACATGATCGGCCTCGACGGGAAACCGCAGGTCAAGAACCTGAAGCAGATCCTCGCCGAGTGGCTGCGCTTCCGGCAGGAAACGGTGACGAAGCGCCTCGAGCACCGTCTCGCAAAGGTCGAGCGGCGCCTGCATCTGCTCGAAGGCCTGCGCACCGCGTATCTCAACCTCGACGCCGTGATCCGCGTGATCCGCACCGAGGACGAGCCGAAACCTGCCTTGATGAAGCGCTTCAAGCTCAGCGAGGAGCAGGCCGACTACATCCTCGAGACACGCCTTCGCCAGCTCGCGCGGCTCGAAGAGATGAAGATCAACGCCGAGCGCGACACGCTCGAGGAAGAGCGTGCACGCATCGAGGTCACGCTGAAGTCGAAGGCGCGCCTCAAGACGCTGATCAAGGACGAGCTGCGCGAAGATGCGAAGAAATACGGCGATGCGCGCCGCTCGCCGCTCGTCGAGCGCGAGGCCGCGCAGGCGCTCGACGAGACGCAGCTCGTCGCGAGCGAGCCGATCACGGTCGTGCT
>DASZWL010000134.1:0-3518 GCA_035546695.1 Rhodanobacteraceae bacterium
TGAATCGATGGGCCGACATGCTAGGCATCGCATCGTGGCACGACGATCGCGCCGCGGCGGCCGTATCTGTAGGAAATGAACGACGCGATGCGCGCGAAGGCGCGACCCGGCGCGTCCTATACTTGGCAATGCAGGCAAGATTCGAATGACCGATCGTTTTCAGCTCGTGGCTCCGTATCAGCCGGCCGGCGACCAGCCGGAGGCGATTCGGCGCATCGCAGACAATTTCGAGGCCGGGCTCGCACGGCAGACGCTGCTAGGCGTCACGGGCTCCGGCAAGACCTACACGATCGCGAACGTGATCGAGCGCGTGCAGAAACCGACATTGGTTCTCGCGCCGAACAAGACGCTCGCGGCGCAGCTCTACGGCGAATTCAAGGAGTTCTTTCCGCACAACTCGGTCGAGTATTTCGTCAGCTATTACGACTACTACCAGCCCGAGGCCTACGTTCCTTCGAGCGACACGTACATCGAGAAGGACGCCTCGATCAACGAGCACATCGAGCAGATGCGGCTCTCGGCGACGAAGGCGCTGCTCTCGCGATCCGATGCGCTGATCGTCGCGACGGTGTCGGCGATCTACGGCCTCGGCGATCCCGAGGATTACCTCAAGATGCGCATGCACCTGATGCGCGGCGAGCACACAGACCAGCGCAAGCTGATCCGGCATCTGACCGAGCTTCAGTACACGCGCGGCGATTACGAGCTTCGGCGCGGCACGTATCGCGTGCGCGGCGAGGTCATCGACGTGTTTCCGGCGGAATCGGAGAGCGAGGCGCTGCGCATCGAGCTCTTCGACGGCGACATCGAGAATCTCTCGATCTTCGATCCCTTGACCGGCGAAGTCATGCGCAAGGTGCCGCGCTACACGGTCTATCCGAAGACGCATTATGCGACGACGCGCGATTCGGTGCTGAATGCGATCGAGACGATCAAGATCGAGCTGAAGGACCGGCTCGCGCAGCTTTATGCGGCGAACAAGCTCGTCGAGGCGCAGCGCTTGCAGCAGCGCACGCAGTTCGACGTCGAGATGATGGCCGAGATCGGCTACTGCAACGGCATCGAGAACTACTCGCGCCATCTGACGCGCCGCGCACCGGGCGAGCCGCCGCCGACATTGTTCGATTACCTGCCGCCCGACGCGCTGCTCGTCGTCGACGAATCGCATGTGACGATTCCGCAGCTCGGCGCGATGTACAAGGGCGATCGGTCGCGCAAGGAGACGCTGGTCGAGTTCGGATTCCGATTGCCTTCCGCGCTCGATAACCGGCCGCTGAAATTCGAGGAATGGGAGGATCGCGCTCCACGCACGGTGTTCGTCTCGGCGACGCCCGGTCCGTACGAGATCGCGAAGTCCGAGCGCAACGTCATCGAGCTCGTCGTGCGCCCGACCGGGCTCGTCGATCCCGAAGTCGAAGTGCGGCCTGTGCGAACGCAGGTCGACGATCTCCTTTCCGAGATCCACGAGCGCGTCGCGATCGGCGATCGCGTGCTCGTGACGACGCTGACCAAGCGCATGGCCGAGAACCTCACCGAATATCTCGAGGAGCACGGCGTTCGTGTCCGCTATCTCCATTCCGACATCGAGACGGTCGAGCGCGTCGAGATCATCCGCGATCTTCGTCTCGGCAAGTTCGATGTGCTGGTCGGCATCAACCTCCTGCGCGAAGGCCTCGACATGCCGGAGGTCTCGCTCGTCGCAATCCTCGATGCGGACAAGGAAGGGTATCTGCGCTCGGCGGGCTCATTGATCCAGACGATCGGCCGCGCTGCGCGCAACCTGCGCGGCAAGGCGATCCTCTACGCGGATCACATGACGAAATCGATGCGCGCCGCGATCGACGAGACCGACCGGCGCCGCAACAAGCAGGTAGCGTACAACGAGGCGCACGGCATCGTGCCGAAATCGGTCGTCAAGAAGATCACCGACATCATGGAAGGCGCGCGCGCCGACGTCGACGGCGAGCGCCGCGGCCGCGGCCGTGCCGCGTCGACCGCGCGCCGCGTCGCGGAGCCCGTCGCCGACTACCGCGTGCTGAGCCCCGAGCAGATCGCCGCGACGATCCGCAAGCTCGAAGCGCAGATGTACAAGCACGCGCAGGATCTCGAATTCGAGGACGCCGCGCGCGTGCGCGACGAGATCCATCGCATCCGCGAGCAGGGCCTGATCGGGTAACGCGGCGCGCGGTTGTTACGCCGAAGACGCTGTGCTAACTTGCGCGCCCCTCGCACGACACCGTTCGCGCGGAGTGCGGGTATTCGATTGAGCCCGGGCGGTTAGCTCAGCGGTAGAGCACTACCTTGACATGGTAGGGGTCATAGGTTCGATCCCTATACCGCCCACCACTTTAAAAACAAAGACTTAGGCGGCTTTTGGCCGCCCTAAGTCACCCCTCAGAATCCTAAACCCGTCCTAAACTGGCCTCGAAAATCGGCCCCGAATCCGGGCCACGAGAGCCACGTTACACCGCGCTCGCCCAAACGAGAGTGCCCAAGGTACTCTCACGCGGCGTCCTTCCAGCGGCATCCCCTCGTGACCAACAACAACCCCCACCTATTCCGCGAGTTTGTCCGCGACTACGTCGATGACGTTGTGCGGATAGTGACGCTCGGGGCATTGGGCGGAGCCCTGTACGGGCACCGCGAATCACTTCTCGCGCCCGCGGCGGCGCTATTCCTGACGGTGTTGACTGCCGCAATGCTCTACACGATGAGCGACACCATCCTGGAATATGCCGACAAACGATTTGCACGCCTTGGGACCGCCTTGCGCTTTGCGATTGCTGGCATCAACCTCGTTGTGCAGGGCTGCGTGTTCTTTTTGCTCGTCGCCGTCGTATCCGAAGCCGTGCGCCCCTAGACCACGAGAGCCACGCTAGACCGCGGGTGCAGCATATCGGAGGCGGCGCGACATTCACGCCACAACATCGCCACGACGAGAAGGGGCCGCATTCACTGCCGGACTCAAGTAGTCGCCCATATAGGGCACGCTTTCGGTTCCTGTCTCCGGAGCCGCACTGAGACGAGCGAGCCCGGCACGCGGACCGGGGCGGGAACACTCCCGGCCGCGCGCTGCTCATGCGGCGCGACGGGACGCCGCCAGCACGACCAGCCGACGCCGCCTCCCGCGGCGATCGTGGCGCAGCAGGTACGCGGCAGTGCCAGGGCCGTCCGGCAGACTCGCATGCACGAGGTTGACCGAGACGCCGATCGCGAGCCATTTCGGGCTCATGTGCATGGCGTAGCGGGCAAGGCGCGCGAAGCGCACGGCGGGGAGGCTTTGGCAGTCGAGCAGCACGTCGACGTCGCCGGGCCACGCTTTGCGCGTGATAAAGGATCCGCCGACGATCACGCGATCCCACTGGTCGACCTCGCGGAGTTCGGCGAGCACGCCGCCGAGCCGATGGAGCAGCACGCGGCGCCATGTGTTCGTGCCGTAGGCCGCGCGCAGTATGGCGAGAGAACGGAAGCGGCGATCGGCTTGCATGGTGGGACTCCGGTGGCGACGGCCGAAGCGT
>DASZWL010000135.1:0-2029 GCA_035546695.1 Rhodanobacteraceae bacterium
TGATCGGCAAGAGCGAAGGCGACACGTTCGAGTTCCAGGCGCCGAACGGTACGCGGCGCTACGAGATCACTGCGGTGCGCTACCAGCCTTGATCGCCGCGCGCTGACGCGCCGATGGGATCGTTCACGATCAAGCGCCGGACTTGCGATTTCGACGCGGACGCGTGGCCGAACGTGCATCCGGTGCTCGCGCGCATCTACGCGGCGCGTGGGCTTCGCGCCGGCGATCCGCTCGAACCGAAACTTTCGCAACTCGCCGATCCCCGTGCGCTCGGCGGCATCGAACGCGCGTGCGAGCTTCTGATCGAAGCGATCACGAACGATCGGCATGTCTGCATCGTCGGCGATTTCGACGCAGACGGCGCGACCGGCACCTCGGTCGCCGTGCGTGCGTTGCGAATGCTCGGCGCGAAGCGCGTCTCGTATCGCGTTCCGAATCGGTTTCGGCATGGCTACGGACTTTCGCCGGGGCTCGTCGACGAGCTCGCGGCCGACGCGCCCGATCTGCTCGTCACGGTCGACAACGGCATCGCGTGCCACGCCGGCGTCGACGCGGCGCGTGCGCGCGGCATGCGCGTCGTCGTCACTGATCATCATCTGCCGGGTGCGTCGTTGCCGTTCGCCGACGCGATCGTGAATCCGAACGTCGAAGGCGACGCGTTTCCGAGCAAGTCGATCGCGGGCGTCGGCGTCGTGTTCTGCTTGATGCTTGCGTTGCGTGCGCGAATGCGAGCGAACGGTGCATTCGATGTTTCACGACCGGAGCCGGATCTCTCCGTGCTGCTCGATCTCGTCGCGCTCGGCACGATCGCCGATCTCGTCGCGCTCGATGCGAACAATCGCGTGCTTGTCGCCGCGGGTCTCCGTCGCATCCGTGCGGGCAAGGCGTGCGCTGGCGTGCTCGCGCTCTGCCGCGTGTCGGGTCGCGATCCGTCGCGCGTCGTCGCATCCGATCTCGGCTTTGCGCTCGCGCCGCGCATCAATGCGGCGGGTCGGCTCGACGACATGGGGCTCGGTATCGAGTGCCTCGTCGCCGACGATCCGGAGATCGCGCTCGCGCTGGCGACGCGGCTTTCGGAGATCAACGCGCAACGACGCGACATGCAGGCGCAGATGGTCGAGGAAGGCGAGGCGACGGTTGCGAAGTTCGTCGCCGCGCATGGCAGCGATGCGTTTCCGTGGGGCGTCGTGCTGTATCAGGCCGACTGGCACGCGGGTGTCGTCGGCCTCGTCGCGTCGAAGATCAAGGAAAGGCTCAACCGCCCGGTCATCGCTTTCGCGCCGGGCGACGACGACGGCATGGATCTGCGCGGTTCGGCGCGCTCGATCGCAGGCTTTCATCTACGCGATGCGCTCGCCGAAGTCGATGCACGCTGTCCGGGCCTGATCGGCCGTTTCGGCGGCCACGCGATGGCCGCCGGCTTGAGCCTCGCGCTCGCGCATCTCGAACGATTCGCGGCCGAGTTCGATGCCGTCGCGCGCAACCGCCTCGATGCCGATCTGCTCGAGCGCGTGCTCTGGAGCGACGGCGAGCTGGATCCGCGCGATCTCTGTCTCGATGTCGCGGCCGTTCTGCGCTATGCGGGACCGTGGGGGCAGGCATTTCCCGAGCCCGTGTTCGATAACGTGTTTCGCGTCGAGTCCTGGCGCGTGGTCGGCGAACAGCATCTCAAGCTCAGGTTGCTCCTCGACGGCTGCGCCGAGCGGTTCGAAGCAATCCTGTTCGGCGCGGGGAACGTCGTGCCGGCGCCGCGCGTTCGCGCAGCCTACCGGCTCGACGTCGACGAATGGCGGGGGACTCCGAGGTTGCAGCTCTTGCTGACGCACATGGAACCCGCATGAGCCGAACGAGTACCGAGCCGACGCGCCGTTCGCTCTTGCGAGACGACCTGATTCCGCTGCTCGCTCTGGCGGCGGTTCGTCTTGCGCTACATCTGCTGCTCGACATGCGTTACGGTTTCCATCGCGACGAGTTGCAGGTGCTCGACGATGCCCGGCATCTCGATTGGGGATATGTCCCGTATCCGCCG
>DASZWL010000136.1:0-1583 GCA_035546695.1 Rhodanobacteraceae bacterium
CGCGAGCGCGATGCTGAAGCGCTACGAGGATCAGGATCGTCCCGTCACCGACCATCCGTTTCTCGCCTGGGCGTTCCACGATTCGATCTGGCGCATGCAGATGGCGCTCGACGGCGTGCTGCGCAATTTCCCGCTGCGTCCCGTCGCGTGGCTCTTGCGCATGCTCGTGTTCCCGTTCGGCCGCTGCGAAGTGCCGCCGTCGGATCGGCTCGGCCGCCGCGTCGCCGCATTGCTGACCGCGCCGAACGACGCGCGCGACCGGCTGACCGACGGCATCTACAAGACGCCGAGCGCGAACAATCCGGTCGGCCGCATGAACGCGCTGCTGCCGGACGTGATCGCGTCCGAGCCCGTCGAGCGGAAGTTCCTCAAGGCAGTGAAATCGGGCGAGCTTTCAGGCTACGACTACGCCGCGCAGCTTGCCGATGCGGAAGCAAAAGGCGTGATCAGCGGCGCCGAAGCCGTGCTGTTGAAGCGCGTGCGCGAAGCCTCGTTCGAGTTCATTTCGGTCGATGATTTCGATGCGAGCGAGCTCGCAGCAGGAAAGCACGCACGGCCGACGTTACGATCGGTGGCTTGACGCCGCTCGCGGCGACATTGACCCACGCAGACGTCATTCCCGCGAAAGCGGGAATCCAGGTTGTCCTTCGCCGCCGATCCTGCGAGATGCGCCGACAGCAAATGGATTCCCGCTTTCGCGGGAATGACGCCGAGCGTTGTGGACGCCGAGCGTTGACGGATCGCAGTTTCGCTGCCGGGACGTTCGGCCTGTAAAACCTCGTGCGTCAGCCGAAATCGGCGTCCGGCATATCGAGCAATGTAGACGCGCCCGCACGAATAGCGGCCGCATGCGTGCCGATGCGCGGCAGGATCCGCGCGAAATAGAACCGCGCCGTCTGCAACTTCGCCTCACGGATCGCCGGCTGACTTGCCGAAGCCGCCACGCTGCTCGCCCAGAAATACGCGAGCGCGACGTAACCCGAATAGAAAAGATAATCGAACGCCGCCGCGCCGGTTTCCTCGGGATTCGCCGCGGCGCGCTTCGCGATCTCCATCGTGAGATCGCTCCAAGCCTTCGTAGCGCCCGCGAGCGGAGCGATGAATTCGCCGAGCGCGGCGTCGCTCGCGTGCTGCTCGCAGAACGCGCTGATCTCGCCGAGGAAATGGCGGAAGCCGATGGCCTGGAGCTGCAGCACCTTGCGGCCGATGAGATCGAGCGCCTGAATCTGCGTCGTTCCTTCGTACAGCGTCGTGATGCGCGCGTCGCGCGAGAGCTGCTCCATGCCGTTGTCGACGATGTAGCCGTGGCCGCCGAAGATCTGCAGCGCGTTGTACGTGCACTCGATCGCGCTCTCGGTCAGCAGGCCTTTCACGATCGGCGTCAGGAAAGAGACGATCGCATCGGCGCGCTCGCGCTCGGCCGCGTCGGTCGAGCGGCGCGCGATGTCCTCCTGCGTGTACGCGTAAAGCGCGAGCAGCCGGCCGCCTTCGGCGAACGCTTTCTGCGTCAGGAGCATGCGCCGGATGTCCGGATGCACGATCAGGGGATCGGCCGGCTTGTCCGGAAACTTCGCGCCCGAGAG
>DASZWL010000137.1:0-8467 GCA_035546695.1 Rhodanobacteraceae bacterium
GGTGGTGTGCGCTCGCGGAATTCGAGATCGGAAAAGCAGATGTCGCCTTTGCCGCCCTCGTCGGCGTAGATCGTGAGCTCGATCGCTTCGCTGCGACGGAGATCGCGATCGGCGATCGGACCCCACGCGAACGAGATCTCGGGCTTCCTGAATCGAAGCGGCGTCCATTCAGCGGGCGGCACGAAGCCGCCGCGGTTGACCCACCAGACGTTCTCGTTCTTAGCATCGGTGAGTTTGAACTGGAGCGCGTTCTTCGGAGCGTTGCCGCGCACGTCGATGTCGAACTCGTAGTCGGCCGGATAGTCGAGCGCGAGCTCGCGACGCATCGACGCGTAGCCGGATACGCCGTGGAAATCGTAGTCGAGACAAAGCGCGGCAGCGCCGTTCGAGCCGTTCGTCTCGTGGAGTTTCGCGTCGACCTGATCCGATGCCGCCGCCTTCCAGCGCGAAGCGTCGGAAAAATCGTCAAGCATGCGCGCGCTTGCGATTTGCGCGAAGACGAGCGCGAGCGCGAAGAGAACCGCCCGCGCGCTCATCCCTTGACGCTGCCGAGCAGCAGCCCCTGGATGTACTGCTTCTGCAGCACGAGGAACAGCGCGAGCACCGGCAGGATCGTGACCACCGATCCCGCCATCATCAGCTCGTTGTCCTGCACGTGCTCGCGCGAGAGTCCTGCGAGCGCGACCGGCGCGGTCTGCCTTGCGGCATCGCTCAGCACGATCAGCGGCCACATGAAATCGTTCCAGCTCGCGAGGAACGTGAAGATCGCGAGCGTGACGATGATCGGCTTCAAAAGCGGCAGCACGATCGTCGCGAAAATGCGCGTCTCACCGGCACCGTCGATGCGTGCGGCTTCGAGCAGCTCGTCCGGAATCGAGCGCGCGTACTGGCGCACGAGAAAGATGCCGAACACCGTCGCCATCGCCGGCACGATGACGCCGCCGTACGTGTTGACGAGATGCAGCCACTTCATGATGAGGAACAGCGGGATCATCGCGACCTGCGCCGGAATCACGAGCGCGCTCAGCAACGAACGGAACAGGCGATCGCGACCTTCGAAGCGCAACTTCGCGAACGCATAGCCGGCCGCGAGGTTCAGCGCGAGCGAGAGGAAAGTAATCACGCTCGCGACGAGCAGGCTGTTCGCGAGATAGCGGCCCATGCCGGCGCGGTCGAAAAGCTCGCGATAGTTCGCGAGCGTCGCGCTCTTCGGCAGCAGCGGCGGCGGCAGCGTGCTCGCCTCGCCGGGCGTCATGAACGAGACCGACAGCATCCAGACGAGCGGGAACAGCGCGAACAGCGCGAGCAGAACGAGCAGCGCGTTGACGGCGATCGTTTGTGCGCGCGAGCCGTTCACAGTGCGTCTCCGCGTCGACCCCAGCGCATCAGGAGCCACGTCGCGCCGAGGATCAGCGCGAACAAGAGGAACGCGATCGCCGACGCGCGGCCGAGGCTCCACCACGTGAAGCCTTCCTCGTACATGAAATACAGCACGCTGACCGTGCTCTGCAGCGGGCCACCGAGCGTCATGACGTAGGGCTCGGCGAAAAGCTGGAAATAACCCGAGACAGTGATGATAGCGACGAGCAACAGCGCCGGCCGCAGCATAGGCAGCGTGATGTGGCGAAGGCGCTGCGCGAGCGACGCGCCGTCGATGCGCGCGGCTTCGTGCAGCTCGCCCGGAATGCCCTGCAGCGCCGCGAGCAGGATGATCATGTTGTAGCCGAAGTTCTTCCAGACCGCGAAGAGGATGATCGCCGGCATCGACCAGTGCGGATCGCCGAGCCAGTCGATCGGCGCGATGTCGAATTTCGCGAGCGCGTAGTTGATGAGTCCGTAGCGCGTATGGAAGAGATAGCGCCAGATCACGGCGACCGCGACGACGGTCGTCACGACCGGCGCGAACAGCGCGGTGCGGAAGAATCCCTTGAATCGCGCGAGCTTCGAATCGAGCAGAAGCGCCGCGCCGAGCGAGAGCGCGATCGAGAGCGGCACGCCGGCGAGGACGAAGTAAAGCGTGTTGCCGAGCGATTTCCAGAACAGCGGCGTCCTCAGGATGTCGATGTAGTTGCCGAGGCCGACGAAGCGGAGGTTGTGCAAGTTCGCGAGCGCGTAGAGATCGAAGTCGGTCAGGCTGAGCACGAATGCCGCGAGCACCGGCACGAAGAAGAACGCGCCGATGACGATCAGCGCGGGAGAGACGAAAGTCCATGCGGCGCGGCGTTCGTTCATGGCACCACGCGTCGACTATCTGTCACCTCTCCCGCTTGCGGGAGAGAGCCTGCCCGGGACTTGATCCGGGGTCGCGCCGCCGGCGCGGGTAAGGGCAGCACTTGAGACGCCGTCTCGCGCTTGCCCTCATCCGCCTGCCGGCACCTTCTCCCGCAAGCGGGAGAAGGGATTGTTGCCGTGACCATATCGCGTGCTTGTCGTTCGAGCATCCAACGGCGCTTTTCGAGGATCGCGTCGGCGCGCGCGTCGAGAGATGCGAGCGCTTCATCGTTCGATATGCCACCACGAACCGCGCGTTCGGCCGCGAGCCGGATCTCCTGCGCGATGCGTTCCCACTCGGGTACTTTCGGCGTCGGCCTGACGCGTTCGAGCTGGTCGCGGAACGCGGCTGCGTGCGGATCGTCCTTCAGTTGCGGATCGTCCCACGTGCTCCGGCGCGGCGGAAGATCGCCGCAGAGCGCGTGGAATTTCCGCTGCTGCTCGGGCTGCGAAAGGAACTCGATCAGTTGCCAGACTTCGGGCTTGTGCTTCGATCTCTCGAACATCACGAGGCTGCTGCCGCCGGCGATCGCGGAGCCGGGTCCGTCGGGGCCGGGCAGTGGCGCGGTGGCCCATTTGTCCTGCATGTCCGCGGACAGGCGCCGGCGAAATTCGCCGACGTTCCACGGGCCGGTGATGTAGAACGCGAAGAAGCCTTTCGCGAATTCGTCCCAGACGTTCGAGATTTCCTGATTGCCCATCGGCGGCGCCCAGCCGTTCTTGAACATCGCGACGTAGAAGTCGAACGCACGCCGGAAGCCGGGGCTCTCGAAGTTGCCGCGCGAATCTTCGTCGCGCAGGAACGGATCTGGCTCCGCAGCCGCGAGATTCAGCAGCGGCTCGAACTCGTTGAGCGGCAGGAAGATCGCGTAGTTGCCGGCGCCCGCGTTCGCTTTCACGGCGGCGAGCGCGCGCTTCCACTCGCTCCAGTCGCGCGGCGGCTCCGGAAATCCTGCGCGCGCGAGCAGGTCGCTGCGATAGAAAAGGAGCCGCGTATCGACGTACCACGGCACACCGTAGAGCTTGCCGTCGACGATGTTCGTGTCCCAGATGCCGGCAAAGTAGTCGCTTTGCGGAATCGCGTTCGATGCATCGACGTACGGTTGCAGCGGCTCGAGCGCGCCGAGCGTCGCGAGCTCGGGAATCCACGTGTTTCCGAGCTGGCCGATGTCCGGCAGCGCGTCGCCGGCGAACGCGGTCAGGAGTTTCTCGTGCGCGGCCGTCAACGGCATCTGCTGCGCGTTCACTCGGATGCCGGGATGCGTCTTCTCGAAATCGCGCAGCAGCTCGCCGACGACTTCGCCTTCGCGGCCGATCGTCCAGAACGTGATGACCGTGACGCCGTCGTCTTTGCGATCGCACGCGCTGCCGCCGAGAGCGATCGTCCCGATCAGCGCGGCGCGGAAGAAGAAAGCGAAGCGCTTCGTCACGGCTGGCCCGCGGCGGTGCTGTCACTGCCGGCTTCGATCGGCTCGAGCCATCCGCCGGTGAATCCGGCGCGCACGAGGCCGCGGCGGATATACGGATTCCTGCGCATGACTTTCCAGACGAAATCGTCGCGGTAGTTCTCGATCATCGCGAGGATCGGTCCCTGGTCGATGCCGATGTAGTCGCTCGCGACCCAGCCGAAGCCCGGGATCAGATGTCCCGTCTTGAGCGGCACGTCGTACGTAAAGCTCGGATTGAAAGCATCGAGGAATCCGTACGTTGAATAGATCTGCGCGCCGAGCTGATCGTGCATCTCCTCGACGGCCGGAATCACGATCTCCGGCGCGAACGGCAGCGAGGCGGCCGCTGCGGTCGGTGCGATCGTACCGTCGTCGAACGCGTCGGCGAGACCGGCGCCGCGCGCGGAATAGTGCCGGAATGCGCGCGTCTTGCCGTCGTAGTCCTGCGACGTGCCGGCGGGGCCGTCGCTCGCGGTGAGGCCCCAGACGTTCTCGCCGTAGAGCTTCCATCCCATCGGATTCGCGATCGCGTATGCGCGTTGTGCGTACGTCGCGCGGCGGCTGTTCTCGAAGTAATCGAAGCCACGTTCGCGCATGTAGGCATCCTGGATGCCGCGAAAATCGATCCAGACGTGCGAGTACTGATGGCCGAACAGCGGCGCAAAACCGAGATATTCCTGCTGCTGGAACGTGCCCCAGGCGCGCTCGTAGGTCTTCGTCCACGCGGTCCACGCGTTCTTGCCGATGCCTTGCGTCGGCGAGCCGAGCGCGAGCACGTAGATCAGCATGCCTTCGTTGTAGCCCTGCCAGTCATACGGGATGTAGCCTTGCTTCGGCATCCAGCCCATCGAGATCAGCGGTGCGCGCACCTGCATCCACGGCCATTCGACGCGGCGGTAGATCGTGTCGGCGAGCCGGTGGATTTCTTTTTCGTCGGGCGTGTCGCGATCGAAATACGATTGCGAGAACAGCACTCCGCCGAGCAGCAGCGCGGTGTCGACCGACGAGAGCTCGACCCAGTCGGCATATCGTGCGCCGGTCTCGAGATCGAGGAAATGGTAGAAGAATCCGTGATAGCCGCTCATGCCTTCGGCGCGCGAGCCTTGCGGCGCGCCTTCGAGGAAGCGCAGCGTCACGAGCGTGCGCTGGATCGCCTGATCGCGAGTGATGTAGCCGCGCTCGGCGCCGATGCCGTAAGCGGTGAGCCCGAAGCCGATCGCGGCGATGCTCGAGAACGGCTCGGTGTACGGGTAGCGATCGGGGATGAGGCCGTTCTGCGGATTGGCCGTCTCCCAGAAATAATTGAACGTGCGGTGTTCGAGATCGTCGAACAGCGGCGTCAGCGGCGGGCGCAGCAGCGGCGTGACCGGTGCACGCGGAACTTCGGATTCATGCTCGTGGCAGGCGCCGAAGAGCAGGATCAGGAAAACGACGAGAGCGAAAAGAATGCGCCGTCGCGGACGGCTGGAGATCGACACGGGCGGAAAACGGGTATTGCGATTCTGAACGGTGGAACGGCCCATCCTGACGTCCATGTTAGCCGGATGCGCCGGGGGATTTCAGGAATTTTTTCCGCGCGGCGCCGTAACCGCGCCTGCGATCGCGGCGCGGTCGGAGCGAGATCCTGCGGCGAAGAACACACCCCCCTTCTTCATCCCGGCGAAGGCCGGGATGAAGAAGTTGCGGCATGCGTGACGTCCGGCGGGAGCTTTCCGCCGGACGCTTTCGCGATGCCTCACCACCGGACGCCGGCGCTCAGCTTGAACATGCGCGGATACGTGTACATGTTGCCGATCGTGTTCAGCGAAATCGTCGGATGGAAGACGCCGTCGCTGCCCCAGTCGGTGTTGTAGTCCGAGTAGTTCTTCCAGTTGAACGCATTGATGAGATCGGCGCGGATGTAGAGCGTGACACCGGCGGTCATGTCGAAATCCTTGTTGATAGCGAAGTCGATCTGGCGCGTGCCGAAGATCTTGCCGCCGACGAGGAAGCGGCCGCTGCCGGGTGCATCGATCGCGGCCGGAATGCAGTGCGTCGGCCCTCCAAAGCATGCGATGGCCGATTCCGGTTGCGGTGTAGCGAGTGTCAGCTTCGTCGAGAGCGTGAGGCCCCACGGACCGTCGTAGATGCCGGTCGCGACGAGCCGGTGCTTGGAGACGCCGCCGGACTCGAGGAACGGATAGTCGGTGATGTCTTCGGCGTCGAGCGCGTAGTGCTCGCCGAACTGGCGGTTCTCCTTCGCATCGGTGTACGTGTACGCGAACGTGACGCCCCAGCCGGAATCCTTCGTGTACGGCTTGTCGATGCCGATCAGCAGCGAGTTCGCCTTCGTCTCGATGCCGTTCTTGCCGAGGATCAGCGCGCCATAGCCCGGGATCGGAAATCCCCACGGTTGGCTGTAGTCGCCGTTGGTGCCGTCGCCCCAGAACGTGCCGTCCGGGCGGCGGTTGCCGAGCACGAACACGAAGCCGTCCTTGCTGACGATGCGCGAGAGCGTGACGCTCGTGTTCCAGTCCTGCCGGCCGAGGTGCACGACATTGCGCATGCCGATCGAGAACTGGTCGGAATAGGGCACCTTGAGGTTGTTGCTCAGCATGTCGATCTCGCGGCCGCCGCCGGTCGGCGAGACCAGCGCGCGCAGATTCGCGATGTCGTAGAACGAGGGATCCCACGCGAAGCAGTTCGATTGCGTCGTGTCGCACGATTGCCCGTTCGGCGAGTTGAAGAACACCTCGTACGTCGGGAACGTCGCCTTCGAGAGCTCGAGCTGGAGATAGTCGAAGCTGTCGCGGTCGTAGGCGCGGCCGGCGCCGCCGAAGATCACGTGCTCCTGATCGCCGTTGAGGTCGTACGAGAACCCGAGGCGCGGCTGCCATTCGTCGGTCGGCGCATCGCGGTTGTGGCCGTTCGAGATGTAGTCGTTGACGTTGACGCCGCCGAGCGCGAGCGTCTGCGCATAGGTCTGGCCCGCGGGCGCGTTCGGATCCTGGCTGTTGATCGCATCGACGACGCTCTGCGGCGTCACGTAGTCGAGATACGACGGCGTCTTCTCGTAATCCCAGCGCACGCCGAGATTCAGCGTGAGCTGCTCGTTGACCGACCAGTCGTCCTGGATGTAGATGCCGAACTGCTTGTCCTTCGATTCGGCGGTGCCGTTGCCGACGCCGGCGAGCGGAACGCCGAAGATCGCGCGGTACGGATCGGCATCCGCTCCGCCCTCGCCGATGTTGAAGAAATATTGCGGATTGGCGGGATTGATCTCCTGCGTCGAGAGCTTGACCTCCTTGTACTTGAAGCCGGTCTTGACGAGATGATCGCCGTTCCAGTGGAGATCGGTGAACGAGAGATCGTCCTGGATCGACGGACCTTCCTGGCCCTTGTCCTGGAAGTTCGCGCCGGCGCCGGTCTGGAGCAGCACGTTGTTGTTGTCGGCCTTGACCGAGTAGATCCGCGCGATGCCGTTCGTGACCGGGCGCGGACCCCAGGTCGTGTCTTCCCAGGTGATGTGGCCGTCGTTGAGCCAGCGATCGGACGTGTGCTGCCAGCGAAGGTCGGCGCGCTTCTCGTCGTTGACGATGTCGCTGCCGAATGCAGGCACCTGCGTGCCGCCGACGTTGTCGCGCTGCGCTTCCTTGCGGTAGCGGCCGGTCAGCTCGACGAGATCGAAATCGCTCGGTTCCCAGTCGATCTTGCCGAAGTAGAGATCCTGGTTGAACGGAATGCTCGTCGGCCCGGTCTGCGCGAGCGCCTCGGGCGGCAGCGGTCCCGGCGCCGGCGTGCCGGGCACGACGGTCACCGGCGTCACGTAATCCTTCGCCTCGTAGGTGAAGAAGAAATGCATGCGGTCCTGGAGGATCGGGCCGCCGAGCGCGACGCCGTAGTCTCTTTCCTGCGTATCCTCCTTCTCGTGCGCGTCGTTCTCGGCCGGCGTCTTCGCGCGCCAGCCCTGATCGGTGTACTGGCCGTAGAGCTCGCCGTGGAACTCGTTCGTGCCGGATTTCGTGACCGCGGTGACGGCCGCGCTCGAAAGCTGGTCGTACTCGGCCTTGTAGTTCTGCGAGATGACCTTGTACTCGGCGATGCCGAGCTGCGGGAACGGATTGCCGCGCGAGGAATCCTGGCCGGTGATGCCGCCCTGCAGCACGTAGTTCTTCTGGCCGACGCCGTCGATGTAGACGTTGATGCCGCTCGCCGACTGCGCGCCGCCCTGAAGCTTCGTCGTGCCGTTGCCGGGATCGACGCTGAACGCGACGCCCGGCACGACGTCGGCGAACTCGAGGAAGTTACGCGTGACTTGCGGGATCGTGTTGATGATCTTCTGCGAGACCGTCGCGCCGACTTCGGAGGTCTTGACCTCGGGCAGGAGGTTCGCGACGACGGTGACGCCTTCGAGCGTCGTCGTCGCGGCTTCGGCTGCTGCGGCCGGCGCGGCGGCGCCGGCAAGATTCAGCGTTGCCGTCTGCGCGACGCTCAGCACGATCGACTGCGCCGGCGCGCCGCCGGCCTGCACGTTGTACGTGCCGGGCGGCAGGCCCGCGATCGCATAGCTGCCGTCGCTCGTCGCGGTGGCGCGGCGCACGAGGCCGGTGTCGGCGTTCGTCACGACGATTTCCTCGCCGGCCGTCGCCTGGCCGCGCAGCGTCGCGCCGGTGCTCTGCGCAAGTACCGGCGTCGCGGTGGCGGCAAGGCAGCCCGCGAGCGCGAGCGCAAGCAGCCGGGGTCTTTGCAGGACGTGGCGATCGATCTTC
>DASZWL010000138.1:0-1825 GCA_035546695.1 Rhodanobacteraceae bacterium
CGAAAGCTCGCATCCGACCCTGGAGAAACATCCGCGCGACCGTCGCGAGCCGTTCGCGGAGGGGCGCTTTCCCGCGCCCGGACGAGCCTTGATCGTCCCGACCTGAACAGCCTAACAAAATGTGATGCGCTTCACACTTTAAGGACGTGTAGGAAATTTCGGATTTTGCAGGGATTCGCTCCAGCCGCCGACCGACGCCGTCAGCGGGCTCGCATAGCACCTCGTATCCCTAAACCATTGACGTCATTGCTGATTCGACGATCTGCGGCGCTGCGGATTCTTCCGCAACGCGAGCCGTCCGGCTTGCCGCTGCCGGGCATGCACACTACGCTGCGCCTAGCCCCGCGTTCCTCCCGCCATGCCTGCGGAATTCGTCCATCTCCATGTCCACAGCGAGTATTCGCTGACCGATTCGACGATCCGCGTCGGCGATCTCGTCGCCGCGTGCGCGGCTTCGGGCATGCCGGCCGTCGCGCTGACGGACCAAAGCAATCTCTTCGCGCTCGTGAAGTTCTACCGCGCGGCCGAAGCGGCCGGCATCAAGCCGATCGCCGGCTGCGATCTCTGGATCGCCGAGCGCGACGAGCGCGCCGAGCCGCATCGACTGACCGTGCTCTGCCAGAACCGCGACGGCTACCTGAATCTCTCGCGCCTCCTGACGCGCGCGTACGCCGAAGGCCGGCGCGGCGACCACGCGCTCGTCGCGCTCGACTGGCTCGAGGAAGCGCAGGAAGGATTGATCGCGCTCGCCGGCCAAGGCAGCGAAATCGGACGTCTCCTGATCGCCGGACGCGAGGATTACGCGCGCGTGCGCGCCGAACGACTGCGCGCGCGATTCCCCGACCGCTTCTATCTCGAGGCGACGCGCACGCACCGGCCGAACGAGGACGTGTTCCTCGACGGCGCGCTCGCGCTCGCCGAGCGGCTCGATCTTCCGATCGTCGCGAGCAACGACGTGCGCTTCCTCGCGCGCGAGGATTTCGAGGCGCACGAGGCGCGCGTCTGCATCCACGCCGGGCGCGTGCTCGCCGATCCGAAGCGTCCGCGCGATTACTCGCCGGAGCAATACCTCAAATCGCCCGACGAGATGTCGGCGCTGTTCTCCGATCTGCCCGAGCTCGTCGAGAACGCCGTCGAGCTCGCCAAGCGCTGCAATCTCGAGCTCAGCTTCGGCACGTATTTCCTGCCGGCGTTTCCGGTGCCCGAGGCGCACACGCTCGACAGCTACATCCGCTCGCAGGCGAGCGCAGGGCTCGCCGATCGTCTCGAACATCAAGCATTCGCGCCGGGTTTCGAGCGCGCCGACTATGAGCGCCGCCTCGCGGACGAGCTCGACGTCATCGTGCAGATGGGATTCGCGGGTTACTTCCTGATCGTCGCGGACTTCATCAACTGGGCGAAGCGGCACGACATCCCGGTCGGTCCGGGGCGCGGCTCCGGTGCGGGATCGCTCGTCGCCTACGCGCTCGGCATCACCGATCTCGATCCACTGCGTTACGGCCTTCTGTTCGAGCGCTTCCTCAATCCCGAGCGCGTGTCGATGCCGGATTTCGACGTCGACTTCTGCATGGATCGTCGCGACGAAGTCATCGATTACGTCTCGCGCAAATACGGGCGCGAGCGCGTCAGCCAGATCATCACGTACGGCACGATGGCCGCGAAGGCCGTGCTGCGCGATACCGGCCGCGTGCTCGGCATGCCGTACGGACAGGTCGACCGCATCGCGAAACTGCTGCCGAAGATGCCGCTCGATCTCTCGCTCGAAGACGCGCTCGGCCGCTCGGAGAAATCGAGGAAGGAGCCCGAGCGCATCGTCTCCGAGTTC
>DASZWL010000139.1:0-9687 GCA_035546695.1 Rhodanobacteraceae bacterium
CGCGAGCGGATGAACGGCGATTCGCCGCCGGCGCTCGCGACGCGCAGCACGCGGCGCGCGACGCCGGCGAGCTGGTCCATCGTCAGCGGCGGCATCTCCTCGTTGAGCTTCGCGGCGAGCGCGTTGAAGCGCTGCACCTGCTCCTCGGAGAGCTGGATCGCCTCGATGCCGGGCGTGAAGATGCCCGAGCGCGCGGGCGAAAGATCGAGCGCGGCGACGGAACGTTGTGGATCGGCGTGCAGGGTGTTCGGCATGACGTACTCCGTGGAATGAGCGGGAAGGGATCTGCCGATGTATTCCGTATCCGGGCCCAGCGATTACGAAGGCGTGCTTCGAGCGTGCGCCGACGCCATGCGCGATACGCGCGGGCCGGAACAAAACGGAACTGCCGCGCGCAGCGGCAGTCCCGGTGCAGTCGTGAAGCCGCTTAGAGATAGTCGAAGCCGTCTTCGAAGATCGTGTCCGGAGTGCACACGAGCGGCATCGCGCCGCCGAGTTTCGCGTTCAGCGCATAGCGTCCGCGGCTCGCGACCGGAGCGGTTGCGGCGTGGAACGCAGCCTGGAGCACGAAACCGCCGCCGGTCGCATGCGACGGCGAAGACGACGCGCCGAGCGAAGCCGATGCCGAAAGCGCATAGCGATTCGACGTCGCGGCCTGCGCCGGCGTCGCCGCGAGCACGGCGGCGGCGAGCGCGGCCGAAGGAAGGACGAAGCGGAAAGTCATGTCACTTCCCCCGGTTCGCCAGCGAGTCGACCTCCGCGTGCAGATCGGCGATTTCCTTCTGCATCGTCGCGTTCTCGGTTTCGAGCTTCTCGTTGAGCCCCTGGATCGCCGCGAACGCGACGCCGCCTTCGTCGATGTCGGTGATGTGGCGATCGTCCTCGCCGAGGTGGAACGCGGCGAAGAAATCCTGCGCCATCGGTCCGATGTGACGCACGTCGGCGCTCTGCGCGATGTATTGCCAGCTCGAGATCGGCATCTTGAGGACGCCGTCGAGCACGTGCGCGGGATCGATGCCGGCGATGGCGGTCTTGAGGTTGCGGTCGCTGACGTTGCTCCAGCTTCCGCTGCCGTGCGCGAGCTTCACGCCGGCCGTGACGATCCCGTTGGCGTCGGTGGCGGTCGCGAATTCCACCATGCCCGTCGCGCGTACGAGGAACGCGTTGTTCTGATGCGTGTTGTTTCCGAATTGCTGCTGCACGGAATCGTCGGACCACACGAAGCTGCCGTCGGTATCGGCGAAGGCGTTGTGGCCGGCAGCGAAAGAGAAGTTGGCGGTCGCGAGGTTGTCTCCGCCGCCCGGGATCGTCGCCGCGTACCCGGCGACGCCGTTGCCGCGGCCGCCGCCGATCGTGCCGTAGTTCGCGATGATCGAATTGTTGCAGTCCATCGTTCCGCTGATTCCGCAATAGGGATCAGGACGACCGCCGCCGGCGATCGTATTGCCGGCGCCGATGGCGCCGCCGATGCCGAAGACGACGTTCGGCGCGTCGGGCACGTTCGAATCGGTGGACGAGTAAAGATCGCCGACGATGCCGTTGTTCACCCGGAACACGAGCGGCTGATTGTCGACGTTGCCGAGGAAGCTGCCGCTCGGATTGCTGCTGTTGCCGTCGAGCGCCCAGGTGCCGTTGCAGGTCGAGGCGGGCGCATCGAGCGAAGCCTCCGTGCGCGCATCGAGCGCGACGAAATCGCTGCTGCCTTGCGGCGCGACCGCGGCTGCGACGTAGACGTTGCCCGCACTTGTCGCCGCCGGGCCGAAGTCGACCTCCGTGCTGAAAGCGCCGTCATGGACCGGCACGCCGTAGAGCGTGACCGGTGCGGCGATCGCCTTGCCGCCCGTGGCGGCGGAATACAGCGTGAGCTGGATGTCGTACTGGCCTTCGGCCGGCTTGCCGCCGTCCTGCAGCGTGCCGCGGTAGACGAGGCTCGCAGCGTCCGCGCCGGCGAACGGCAATGCGAAGGCGAGGGCGGCGGCGAGCGTGGTGATGCGGGTAGCAACTCTCATGACGCGAATCTCCATGGTCCATCGCGGGATGCGACGAACCGGGGATTGCGAAATTGGAGCCGCGGGTTACAGGCGCCGCGCTTCTCGCGCGCTCAGCGCGCGCTGACGAGCGTGCCGATCGGCTCGCCGCGCATGATGCGCATGAGATCTCCCTCGCGCGACATGTCGTAGATGCGCAGCGGAATTTTGTGGTCGCGGCAGAGCGCGATCGCGCTCGTATCCATCACCTGCAGGTTGCGCTGGATGACCTCGTCGTACGAGAGCTTCTCGTAGCGCTGCGCGTTCGCGTCCTTGCGCGGATCGGCGCTGTAGACGCCGTCGACCTTGGTCGCCTTGAGAAGAAGATCGGCGCCGATCTCGATCGCGCGCAGCGCCGCCGCCGAGTCGGTCGTGAAGAACGGATTGCCGGTGCCCGCCGCGAAGATGCCGATGCGGCCTTTCTCGAGATGGCGGATCGCGCGGCGGCGGATGAAATCCTCGCAGACCTCGTTGATCTTGATCGCGCTCATCGTGCGCGCGAAGCCGCCGGCTTTCTCGATCGCGTCCTGCATCGCGAGCGCGTTCATGACGGTCGCGAGCATGCCCATGTGGTCGGCCGTGACGCGATCCATGCCCGAAGCCGCGAGCCCCGCGCCGCGGAAGATGTTGCCGCCGCCGATGACGACGCCGATCTGGACGCCGGCCTGCTGCACTTCGATGATCTCGCGCGCGAGCCGGTGCAGCACTTTCGGATCGATGCCGTAATCGGCCTCGCCCATCAGCGCCTCGCCCGAGAGCTTCAGGAGGATGCGCTTGTATTTGATCTCGGTAGGCATGCGTCCGTTCCGCGCGGGCAAAACGGGCGCATTGTACTGGCAAACAAAAAGGCCGCGGCGAGCGCGGCCTGTCACGTGGTTCGCGTCAAATCTCCGTCGTTCCCGCGGAAGCGGGAACCTAGCGCCTTTATTCCAGCCGCCGAAGGCGCTGGGTCCCCACTTTCGCGGGGACGACGAGTATTTACTGCAGACCCGCCTGCTTCATGACTTCCGTCGCGAAATCCTCGCCGACCGGCTTCTCGATGCCTTCACCGACCGCAAGCCGATGCATCGCGAGCACTTCGGCGCCTTCCTTCTTCAGCATGTTGCCGACCGACTCGTTCGTGTCGAGCACGTACGGCTGGCCGGTCAGCGTGTTCTCGTTGATGATCTTGGCGACCTTGCCGCCGATGATCTTCTCGAGGATCTCGGCCGGCTTGGACTTTTCCTTCTCCGACATCTTCGCGAGCTCGATCTCCTTCTCCTTCGCGATGAAGTCGGCCGGGACGTACTTCTCCGAAATGTACGGCGGATTCATCGCCGCGACGTGCATCGCGATGCCGCGCGCGAGCTCGGCCGAGCCGCCCTTGACCTCGACGAGCACGCCGATGCGACCGCCGTGCACGTAGGCGCCGACGTGGTTCGACGAATCGACGCGCACCATGCGGCGCACCTGGATGTTCTCGCCGATCTTCGCGATCAGCGCCTGGCGCGCTTCCTCGACCGTGCTGCCGTTCGACGTCTTCGCCGACTTCAGCGATTCGACGTCGGTCGAGCCGCTCGCGAGCGCGATCTTCGCGATCTCGTTCGCGAACGCGACGAAGCTCTCGTCCTTGGCGACGAAATCCGTCTCGCTGTTGATCTCGACGAGCACGGCCTTGCCGCCGTCTTGCGCGAGCACGATGCGGCCTTCGGCGGCGACGCGGCTCGCCTTCTTGTCGGCCTTGGCGAGGCCCTGTTTGCGCAGCCATTCGATCGCGACTTCGATGTCGCCGTTGTTCTGCGTGAGCGCCTTCTTGCACTCCATCATGCCGGCGCCGGAGCGCTCGCGGAGTTCCTTGACCAGACCTGCAGTGATTTCCATTGATGTACCTCGATGAGTGCGCCGCCCGCGGCGGCGCATCGTGTGATCCGGGATATATGGGGCGCTACGCAAGAGCTGCCCTCATCCGCCTTCGGCACCTTCTCCCGCGAGCGGGAGAAGGGAAAGGCGTGGCGGTCGACGCGAAGGCGCCGGCCGCGCGTTACAGACTTGCCTTACTCGGCAGCCGGCGGCGTTTCGGCGTCGGCGGCCGGTTCCTCGCTGCGACCGCCGCGCGACGGCGGCGGACCGCGGCGACCGGCCGGGCGCTTCGCCGGCTGCTTGCGCGGCGCGGGGCGGCGGCGATCGTCGCGTTCGCGTCCGGCCGATTCCTTGACCGGGTTGCCTTCGGCGTCGAGCTCGACGAATTCGTCCTTCTCGCCGGCCGCGATCTGCGGCGCGGCAGCCTTGCCCTCGAGCACGGCGTCGGCCGCGGCGCGGACGTAGAGCTGCACGGCGCGGATCGCGTCGTCGTTGCCCGGGATCGCGTAATCGACGAGCGCCGGATCGTAGTTCGTGTCGACGACCGCGACGACCGGGATGCCGAGCTTCTTCGCCTCCACCACCGCGATGTTCTCGTGGCCGATGTCGATCACGAAGAGCGCGTCCGGCAAGCGGTTCATGTCCTTGATGCCGCCGAGCGACTTCTCGAGCTTCTCGCGCTCGCGCGCGAGGCGCAGAACCTCGTGCTTGACGAGCTTCTCGTAGGTGCCGTCGGTCGCCATCTGCTCGAGCTCCTTGAGGCGAGCGATCGAGCCCTTGACCGTGCGGAAGTTCGTCAGCATGCCGCCGAGCCAGCGCGCCGCGACGTACGGCATGCCGCAGCGGGTGGCTTCTTCCTTGATCGCGTCGCGCGCCGAGCGCTTCGTGCCGACGAAGAGGATCGTGCCGCGCTTCTGCGCGAGGCCCGAGATGAAGTTCATCGCGTCGGTGAAGAGCGGAAGCGTCTTCTCGAGGTTGATGATGTGGATCTTGCCGCGCGCGCCGAAGATGTACGGCGCCATGCGCGGATTCCAGTAGCGGGTCTGGTGACCGAAGTGCACGCCAGCTTCGAGCATCTGGCGCATCGTGACCTGAGGCATGGTTTGCTTGACTCCAATGACGTGGGCCCGCCGCGGATCCTCGGATCGCGCGGTGAAGCCCGGGGTTGAACCTCCACGCACCCGACGCGTGCGACTCCTTGCGGAGCACCCCGAACGCGGTGACGGTGCGTGTGCGGATTCGGCAGGATTGCCGTAGGCGGCTCTGGCCGGCCGTGATCGGTTGAGATCAGCCTGTTAGAGCCGCATTTTGCTTCGCTGGCGGGAGGTTACGAACCCGGCCCGCGAAACCGTAGAATTGTAAGCCGTCGCCAGGGTTGGGACAAGCCGTGTCCTCCCGCCCTCGAATCCCTTAGATAAAGCCATGGCCATCAGCGTCAAGAGCCCGAAAGACATCGAGAAGATGCGCGTCGCCGGCCGCCTCGCCGCCGAGGTGCTGGAGCTGATGCGCGAGCACGTCAAGCCCGGCGTCACGACCGAGGAGCTCGATCGCATCGCGCACGAGCACATCGTCCGCGTGCAGAAAGCGGTCCCGGCCAACGTCGGCTACAAGGGTTTCCCGAAGACGCTCTGCACGTCGGTCAACCACGTGATTTGTCACGGGATTCCGAGCCCGTCGAAGGTGCTGAAGGACGGAGACATCGTCAACATCGACGTCACCGTCATCAAGGACGGCTGGCATGGCGACACGAGCCGCATGTACTTCGTCGGCCAGCCGCCGGTGCTCGCGAAACGCCTCGTCGACACGACTTTCGAAGCGATGATGCGCGGCATCGGCGAGGTGCGCCCCGGCGCGACGCTCGGCGACATCGGCCACGCGATCCAGAAATACGTCGAGTCGAATGGCTACTCCGTCGTGCGCGAGTACTGCGGGCACGGCATCGGGCAGGTCTATCACGAGGATCCGCAGGTGCTGCATTACGGCCAGCCCGGCACCGGCGTGACTCTGCAGAAGGGCATGACGTTCACGGTCGAGCCGATGGTCAACGCCGGCAAGCCGCACACGCGCCTCCTGCCGGACGGCTGGACCGTCGTCACGAAGGATCATTCGCTGTCCGCGCAGTGGGAGCACACGATCGCGGTCACCGACGACGGCTTCGAGATCCTGACGCCCTGGCCGAAAGCGGCCTGAGAGAAGAGCCGAACCGATGGCGCGCGCAGACGAGACTCCGCGCCTTCCCGAAGCGCCGCGCCTGCCGTCCGCGATGCCGCGGAGCGGCGTCTCGTCCGAGGCGCGGCTCGCGCTGCGGCAACTTCTCGGAGACAACGAGCGCCGGCTCGCCGATGCGTTCCGCGCCGGCGCCGATGCCGACGCGCTGACGCGCATCCGCTCCGAAGCCGTCGAGCACGTCGTCGTTCACGTCTTTCGCGCCTGCGTCGGCGATCCGCCCGACGCCGCGCTGTTCGCGGTCGGCGGATTCGGCCGCGGCGCGCTGTTTCCGCATTCGGACGTCGATCTCCTCGTGCTCGTCGAGCCCGGCGCGCTGAAGCGCCACGAGCGCGTCTTCGAGGCGTTCTTCGCGTGTCTCTGGGATCTCGGCCTCCGGCCTGGCCATGCCGTCCGAGAGATCGCCGACTGTCGTGCTCTCGCGCGCGCCGACGTCGCCGTGTTCACGAATCTTCTGGACGCTCGCCGCATCGCCGGCGCCGGGGCGCTGGCCGATGCACTCGCCAAGCTCGTCGACGATCCGGCGATGTGGCCGCCGGCCGACTATTTCGCCGCCAAGCGCGCCGAGCAGGCCGCGCGATTCGCGCGTTTCAACGACACGACGTACAACCTCGAGCCGAACCTCAAAGACGGGCCGGGCGGATTGCGCACGCTCGATCTCCTGCGCTGGCTCGGTCGGCGCATCACGCGCGCGGCCGATTTCGACGCGATGGTCGCGCAGGGATTGCTCGATCCAGTCGAGCGCGCCGCGCTCGAACGCTCCGAGGCACTGCTGCGCCGCTATCGCTACGCGCTGCATCTCGCGGCGGGACGCGCCGAAGAGCGGCTCCTTTTCGACTATCAGCGCACGCTCGCGACCGAGCTCGGTTTCACCGACGAGCACGAGAAGAATCTCGCCGTCGAGCAGTTCATGCAGCGCTATTACCGCGCGGCGACCGTCGTCGAGCGTCTCGGCGCGCAAGTGACGGAGCGCTTCATGGAATTGCTCGATCCGCCGGCCGGCGAGCCCGTCGCGCTCGACAGCGATTTCGTCGCGATCGGAACGCGCCTCGAGCCGCGCTCGGCGACGCTGTTCGAGCGTCGTCCGCGTGCGATCGTCGAGGCGTTCGCGCTGCTGCTCGATCATCCGGAACTGCGCGGCTTCAGCGCCGAAGCGATGCGGCGATTGCAGCGCGCGCTTGCGCGCCATCGCGGCGCTTTCGCGGACGACAAATACGTGCTCGCGGCGTTCCTCGCGCTCCTGCGCCGCGGCGCGCCGGCCGTGACGGCGCTCGCCGCGATGAACCGGCATGGCGTGCTCGCGGCATTGTTGCCGACGTTCCGGCGCGTCGTCGGCCGCATGCAGTACGACCTCTTCCACGTCTACACCGTCGACGAGCACACGCTGCGCGTGCTGCGCAACGTCGCGCGCTATGCGGAACCGGCCGCGCGCGAGGAGCTGCCGATCGCGAGCGAAGTGTTCGCATCGCTCGAGAAGCCCGAACTGCTGCTGCTCGCCGCGTTGTTCCACGACATCGCGAAAGGACGCGGCGGCGATCATTCGGTGCTCGGCGAGGTCGAGGCGCGCACGTTCTCGGCGAAGCTCGGCTTGCGCGATGACGACGTCGACCTCGTCGCGTGGCTCGTGCGCTGGCATCTCGTCATGAGCGTGACCGCGCAGCGCCAGGACATCACCGATCCCGACGTCGTGCACCGCTTCGCCGTGCAGGTCGAGGACGTCGAGCGGCTCGATCATCTCTATCTCCTCACGATCGCCGATATCGCCGGCACGAATCCGAAGCTCTGGAACGCGTGGAAGGATCAGCTGCTCGCCGATCTCTACGTCGCGACGCGCTACGCGCTGCGCGCCGGTCTCGAGCGGCCGCCGCACGCGGCCGCGCGCATCGCCGAATGCCGCGACGAGGCGATGAAGCGCCTCGTGCGCGAGGGCGCGGACGAAGCCGCGGTCGAGCGTGCGTGGAGCGCGTTTCCGCCCGCGAGCTTCCTGCGTCACCGGCCGGGACAGATCGCGCGGCAGACGCGCGCGATCCTCGCGCGATCGCGTGCCGACGCGCCGGTCGTCACGGTGCTGCCGGTATCCTCGCGCGGCGGCAGCGAGGTGTTCGTGCACACGAAGGATCGCGATGGCCTGTTCGCCGCGATCACGGTGACGCTCGATCGCGAAGCCGTCTCGGTCGCCGAGGCGCGCGTGCTTTCCTCGCAGGGCATGGCGTTCGACACGTTCGTCGTACTCGATGCCGACACCGAGGCGCCGCTCGACGCCGAACGCGCGGCCGAGCTCGAGTCGGCGCTCGCGAGCGCGCTGTCCGACGCCGCGATGCCGGCGCGGCTCGCGCGGCGCAGCCTGCCGCGGCGGCTGCGGCATTTTCGCCGCGCGCCGCGCGTCGAATTCACGAACGGAGCCGAAGCGACGCAGCTCGCTCTCGTTTGCGGCGATCGTCCCGGACTCCTCGCCGAAGTCGCGCAGGCCTTGCGCGATGCGCGCGTGCGCGTGCGCGACGCGCGCATTGCGACGTTCGGCGAGCGCGCGGAGGATTTCTTCGAGATCACGGACGAGAGCGATCGGCCGCTGTCGGTAGATGCGCAGGATGCGTTGCGCGCGGCGCTCGAAGCGCGGTTCGCGGTCGAGGAGCCGGCGCCCGTCTAATGTTCGTCGTCCCCGCGAAGGCGGGGACCCAGCGCCTTCGCTTTGCCGGTTAAGATCAAGGCACTGGGTTCCCGCCTTCGCGGGAACGACGAAGTATTTTCTTCGCGGAAACACGCATGCACGAACTGGAACCGCTGATCGACGATGCCTGGAACCGCCGCGCCGATCTCTCTCGACCCGAAATCCAAACGACGCTGAAGCCCGCGATCGACCGCGTGCTCGACGCGCTCGAAGCAGGCAGCGTGCGCGTCGCCGAACCGGACGCCTCCGGTGCCTGGCGCGTGCACCAGTGGCTCAAGAAGGCCGTGCTGCTCTATTTCCGCATCAGCGGAAACCGCGTCATGGATGGCGGTCCGATGGCCGCATTCGACAAGGTGCCGCTGCGCTTCGCGGGCGCGGACGAAGCCGCGTTCCGCGCGGCAGGAGCGCGCGTCGTGCCGGGCGCGCTCGTGCGCCGCGGAGCGCACGTCGCGAAAGATGCAGTGCTGATGCCGAGCTACGTCAACATCGGTGCTTTCGTCGGCGAGGGCACGATGGTCGACACGTGGGCGACGGTCGGCTCCTGCGCGCAGATCGGCGCGAACGTGCATCTCTCGGGCGGCGTCGGCATCGGCGGCGTGCTGGAACCCTTGCAGGCGAATCCGACGATCATCGAGGACCATTGCTTCGTCGGCGCGCGATCGGAAGTCGTCGAAGGCGTCGTCGTCGAGCGCGGCAGCGTCATCGGCATGGGCGTGTTCCTCGGGCAATCGACGCGCATCTACGATCGCGCGACGAAGGAAGTTACCTATGGACGCGTACCGGCGAGCAGCGTCGTCGTCGCGGGCTCGCTGCCGGCGGCCGACGGCAGTCATTCGCTGTACGCGGCCGTCATCGTCAAGCGCGTCGACGAGAAGACGCGCGCGAAGACCGGCATCAACGAGCTGCTCAGGGCCTGAGCGAAGGAGC
>DASZWL010000140.1:0-12927 GCA_035546695.1 Rhodanobacteraceae bacterium
GCGGATCTTCTCGATCGTGGACTTGTTGCCGAGCTCGCCGTTCTCGTTCCGCGCGTTGCCGCGCTCGAACGAAGGGAACTCGGCGACGAGGCGCGATGCGTATTCCGGCGCGAAGAAACCGTCGATGACGACGTGACGGAAAGGATCGCGGCGCGCGAACGCCGCGGCGTATTCCTGCGCGCGATCGCGCACGTGCGCCGAGATCGCCGAAAGGTCCGATGTTTCGCTCATGAGGATTCGAAGGGTGGCGTGGGCGGATTCGAGTGCGACGGAAGCGCCGAGTTCCGCAGCGCTCGTACTGAAGCGACAGGGACGCCTAGTCCGGAGCCGGAGGCGGCGGTTGCGTCTGCGAATGCGCTTTCATCCGCTCGACGACGTGCAGGATGCCCTCGCGCGTCGTCGCATGCAGCAGAAGCTTCGCGTGATCGAGCAGCGACGCGCGGTCGCAGGCGTTGATCGCCTCGCGCACTTCGAGCAAAAGGCCGGGATGCATGCTGAACTCGGTCAGTCCGAGCGCGAGCAGCAGCGGCGTATAGCGCGTGTCTCCGGCCATCTCGCCGCAGAGCGACACGTGCTTTCCGGCGCGGGCCGCCGTCGCGATCGTCTGCGCGAGCAGCTTCAGCACGGCCGGATGCAGCGGATCGTAGAGATAGGCGAGATGATCGTTGTTGCGGTCGACCGCGAGCGTGTACTGGACGAGATCGTTCGTCCCGATCGCGATGAAGTCGAGCTTCCGGATCATGCCCGGCAGCGCGATCGCCGCGGCCGGCACCTCGATCATCGCGCCGAGCTCGACGTTCTCGGCGATCTCGTAACCGGCGGAGTGCAAATCCCGCGTGCACTCGGCGAGCAGGTGACGCACGCTCATGACTTCCTCGACCGTCGCGATCATCGGCACGAGGATGCGCACGGGTCCGTACGCGGACGCGCGCAGGATCGCGCGAAGCTGGACGATCATCAACTGCGGATGGCGCAGCGAAAGCCGGACGCCGCGCACGCCGAGCGCGGGGTTGTCCTCGTCGTCGAGCGCGAGCCCGGACGCATCGGCCTTGTCGGCGCCGAGATCGAGCGTGCGGATCGTCACCGGCAATCCGCCCATGCCGAGCACGAGGTCGCGATAGGCGAGGAACTGCTCCTCCTCGCCGGGCACTTCCTTGCGCTGCAGGAACAGGAACTCGGTGCGATAGAGCCCGATGCCGGCGGCGCCGCAGGCGCGCGCCTGCGCGATGTCGGCCGGCAGCTCCGCGTTCGCGTGGAGCTGGATCGTCGTGCCGTCGCGCGTGCGCGTATCGGCGTCGCGCAAGAGCGCGAGCCGCTTGCCGCGCTGCACGATCTCGCGCTGCCATTGCCGATAGCGCGCGATGTCCTGCGCGGTCGGGTGGACGACGACTTCGCCGCGCTCGCCGTCGATCAGGACGAGGTCGTCGTCCTGGATGTGCGAGAGCGCGTCGTGCGCGGCGACGATCATCGGCAGGCGCAGCGAGCGCGCGAGGATCGCGCTGTGCGAGAGCGGGCTGCCCGATGCGAGCACGACGCCAAGGACGCCATGCTCGGCGAGCGGTACGAGCTCGGAAGGCGCGACCGTATCGCTGACGAGGATCTCGCCGACGCGCGCGGCGAGCTTGCGCTCCTCGACGCTCGATTCGCGCACGAGCGCCGCCTGCACGCGGCCGATGACGTGGTCGATGTCTTCCTTGCGGCTGCGCAGGTACGGATCGTCCATCGCCTCGAACACCGCGACGAGGCGATCGCGCTGCATCTTGAGCGCGGCGCTCGCGCGATAGCGGCCGACGCGGACGAGATCGGTGAGGCCCGCGTTGAGCTCGCGGTCGGCGAGGATCAGGCTGTGCGCGTCGATGAAATCGCCGACCTCGGTCGCG
Source organism: Rhodanobacteraceae bacterium (assembly GCA_035546695.1). GTDB lineage: Bacteria > Pseudomonadota > Gammaproteobacteria > Xanthomonadales > Rhodanobacteraceae > Dokdonella_A. The sequence goes on from DASZWL010000140.1 coordinate 1,881, forward strand.
AGCATGCCCTGGAGTTTCTCGCGCAGCGCCGCGAGCTCGGCGCGCGCGAGCTCGAGCGCGCGGTTGAGGCGCGCGACCTCGGCGTCGACCTCGTCGGCAGCGAGCGGCCGCTCGTCGACGAGGTAGCGGCTCGGCTGCTCGAGACGAGCGCGGCCGAGCGCCATTCCGCGCGCAGCTCCGTTGCCCGTGACCAGGAATCGCACGTCGCTTCCTCGCTCCGTCGGATGCTTCCCGCATCCGGATTGATGTTTATTTCTTTCGAATAGGGTGGGCTTCAGCCCACCAGCCACAACGGTGGGCCAAGGCCCGCCCTATGGCTTTTACATAGCCACGACGGTGGGCCAAGGCCCACCCTATGGCGCTATTGCCCTTCGTCGAACTTGCGTTCGAAAAGATCGACCATCGCCGCCATCGCGGCCTCTTCGTCGGGTCCGTCCGCGCGCAGCCGAAGCTCGGCGCCGAGCCCCGCAGCCAGCATCATGACGCCCATGATGCTCTTCGCGTTGATTTCCTTGCCGCGATAGGCGATCGAAGTGGCGGCCTGGAAGCCGTGCAGTGCCTGCACGAGCTTGGCCGAAGCGCGGGCGTGCAGGCCGAGGCGGTTCGTGATCGTGATGTCCTTTTCGAGCATGCGGAGCTGATCGTGAGGAGGGAATCGGGAATCGGGAATGGGGAATGGAATCGACGCGAATCGCGCGCATCTTTTTCCATTCCCCATTCCCAATTCCCCCTTCCCCATCCGGGATCACGGCGTATCGACGAAGATCCCTCCTTTTCCTCCGCTCGCCGCCGTCTGCGCCAGCTCGTCCAGCGATTGCTCGGGATAGTTGAGGACCCGCAGCAGCATCGGCAGGTTCAGCCCCGAAACGCAATGCATGTGCACGCCGAGCTGCGGCAGCCGGTTCGCGACGTTGCACGGCGTCGCGCCGTAGAGATCGGACAAGACGAGCACGCCGTCGCCGCCGTCGAGCTCGCGCGCGTGCGCCGCGGCCGCGCGCAAGGTCTGATCGGGATCGGCATTCGCCGCCACTTCCTGCACCTCGACCGGCAGCGGCAGCCGGCCGAGCACGTGTCTCGCCGCCGAGACGAGCGCGGCGCCCATCGATTCGTGCGTGAGGAGGAGGACGCCGACGCTCATGGGGGAGAAGCCGGTATTCGGGAATGGGGAATGGGGAATGGGAAACCTGCGAGCGCTGACACCGCGCGCGCTCGATTCCCGATTCCCGATTCCCGATTCCCGGCTTTCATTCCAGCTCCCTGTGATAACTCAACACCTGCCGATGCGTCGCGCGGAAATGTTCGGCGAGCCGCTCGGCAAGATACACCGAGCGATGCCGCCCGCCGGTGCAGCCGATGCAGATCGTGACGTAGCTGCGGCCTTCGGCTTCGAAGCGCGGCAGCCATCGGTCGAGGAAACCGATGAGATCGTCGCGGAACGCGGCGACGTCGGATTTTTCCTCGAGCCATTCGCGCACCGGCGCGTCCTTGCCCGAAAGCGGACGCAGGCGCGATTCCCAGTGCGGGTTCGGCAGGCAGCGCGCATCGAACACGAAATCGGCGTCGGTCGGCACGCCGCGGCGATACGCGAACGATTCGAACAGCAAGGTGAGACCGCCGGCCGCGAGGCCCATCTCGGTGATGACGATGCGGCGCAGCTGATGGACGTTGAGATCGCTCGTGTCGATCACGCGATCGGCGATCGACAGCATCGGCCGCAGCAGGCGGCGCTCGGTCGCGATCGCCTCGGCGAGGCCGAGGCCTTCGGTAGAGAGCGGATGGCGCCGGCGGGTTTCCGAGTAGCGCTTGATCAGGACGTCGTCGCGCGTGTCGAGGAACACGAGCCGGTACGCGATCTCCGACTGCGCGAGCTCGGCGAGGATCGCCGGCAGCCGCCCGAGGTTCTCGGCGGGATTGCGCACGTCGACGCCGACCGCGAGCTTGGGGTGGAGTCCCGCGGCGCCCTGCGAGATCGCCTGCACGAACGCCGGCATCAGCGCGGCGGGCAGGTTGTCGACGCAGTAGTAGCCGAGATCCTCGAGCGTGCGCAGCGCCACCGTCTTGCCCGAGCCCGAAAGGCCGGTGACGACGATGAGCTCCGCCGGCGTCGAAGCCGCGGGCGTCGCTGAGGAAGATGCGTTCTCTACCATGGAGGCAGTCGGCGCAGCTGGTGCGCCTGGCGATCGATGAACGTCTGCGCGGGATCGAAGCCCTTGCTCTTCAGCATATGGCTGCGCACGGCCGCTTCCGCAAGGACCGCGATGTTGCGGCCCGGCGCGACCGGAATCGTGATGCACGGGATCTGCACGTCGAGCACTTCGCGGTAGCCGACGTCGCCGGTGAGGCGCGCCATGCCGTCGCCGCCCGCGTCGAGCTTCTGCGGCTTCAAGTGCACGATGAGCCGCAGGTATTTGGACGGCTTGACGGCCGTCTGGCCGAACATCTCGCGTACGTTGAGCACGCCGAGGCCGCGCACTTCGAGCAGGTCGCGCAGCATCTCGGGACAGTTGCCGTCGATGACGTCGGGCGCGATCAGCGTGAATTCGGGCGCGTCGTCGGCGACGAGGCGGTGGCCGCGCGTGATGAGCTCGAGCGCGAGCTCGCTCTTGCCGGTGCCGCTCTCGCCGGTGATGAGGACGCCGATCGAGTAGACCTCCATCAGTACGCCGTGCAGCGTCACCTGACGCGCGAGCGATCGCGCCAGGTGATATTGCAGGTAAGTCAGGAGCTCGTGGCCGCGCTTCGGGCTGATCCAGAGCGGCGTCTGCGATTCCTCGGCCGCCTGGCGCAGGTCCGCCGGAATCGTCTGATCCTTCGTCACGAGCAACGCGGTCGGCTGGTACGCGATGATCTTCGCGACGGTTTCCCAGCGCTGGCGCGAATCGAGGCTGTCGAGGTAGTTGAGCTCCTCGGTGCCGATGATCTGCACCTTGTTCGGATAGATGATGTTGAGGTAGCCGACCAGCGAAGGACGCCGCGATTGCGCGCCGCCGGGCTCGAACAGCCGGTTCTCGCCGCGCATGCCGGCGACCCAGCGCAGCGCCAGGCGCTCGCTGACGGCATCGAAGAGCTGGCGGGCGGAAAGCCTTTCCATCGGATCGGGATTGCGCCGGAAGACGCAGAGACCGCCATAGTCTAGCAGGCTGTCGAGAAGCAGCCGTCGGTGCCGCCGCGGACGACTCTGCTCCGGAATCGATCGCGCGAGCGATGGATTTTCGACAACGTGCCCGGGATCGCCACGACGCATTGCGCTGCGACGATGGGTTTTCAGTGGCGCGACTTCGCCTTGTGGAGATCCTCGCGCAGCGTCGCCGCATCGGGATCCGCGCGCAGGCTCGCCGTCAGCTCGACGTCGGAGAAAAGCTCGGCAAGCTCGGCGAGCAGCTTCAGGTGCTGGTCGGTGAAATGCGCGGGCACGATCAGCGCGGCGACGAGATCGACCGGCTGGCCGTCGTCCGCGCCGAAATCGATCGGATGGGCGAGCCGCACGAATGCGGCGCGCGCCTCGGTGACCGACGTGCTGCGGCCGTGCGGAATCGCGACGCCATGCCCGAGCCCGGTCGAGCCGAGCCGCTCGCGCGCTTCGAGCGCCGCCTGCACGGTGCGCACGTCGTCGCGATCGTCGCCGGCCAGAAGGCCGGCGAGCTCGGCGATCAGCGCCGCCTTGTCGTTCGCGATGACGTCGGTCCGCACCCGCTCGAGCGGCAGCAGGTCGAGAAATGGCATGAGCGGGCGGAACTCTACCGGGCGCCGGATCGCGCGGGGCGCCCATGGTACCGGCGTTTGCGGCGCATGGGGTAAGATCGCGGCGAAGCGCCGCAAGTCCTCGTCGTCCGCGCCTGCGCGGGGACGACGACGTTCAGCTGCTTGCCGGAATCACTCGTACCTCGTGGCGCGCACGGTCTCCGCGTGGTGATCGGTCAGCTTTTCCTTGTACTTGCGGACCTGCTTGTCGATCTTGTCGACGAGCGCGTCGATCGCGGCGTACATGTCGGTCGCGGTCGCGTTCGCGTGCAGCGTGCGGCCGGCTTTCTTTCCGGAGAACTGCATCGTCGCGTCGGCCTTGTGCAGCACCTTCTCGATGCCGAGGACGATCGTGAGCTCATGCAGGTGGTCGAAGTGGCGCGTGACCCGATCGAACTTGCCCATCGCGTAATCGCGCAGGGCAGGGGTGACGTCGACTTGATGACCCTGGATCGTGATCTGCATGACGAACTCCTCGTAAGGGACGTCCGGAAGCGCCGGACGCGGATTTTGTCGGCCAGCCGGCGGCGGATATCGCCGCGGTCCTCCCTGCATCCGGAATTCGGTCGCCGAACCGGACAGGAGCGATGCCCGTGCATCGGGCCGGTAAAGCGGATTCAGCGATCGGCACCTCCTCGGTTGCGGTTCTGCCGCACGTTTCGCGTCGTCGTGCGGCCCTCTTTCATTGAGACCCCGCGGTTTCGCCGCGGTTCCTCGGGAAGATCGCGGCCCGACAGGCGCGCGGGTGCGGAAAGGTGCTGCATGGTTCGCGCCTTCAGCCGAGCCGGCTGCGATCGTTCGACGAAGGAATGTTCATCGCCTCGCGGTACTTCGCGACCGTGCGGCGCGCGACGCTGATGCCGCGCTTGTTGAGCTCGGCGGCGAGTGCCTGGTCGGACATCGGACGCGCCGGCTGCTCGTCGCCGATAAGCTTCTTGATCATCGCCTGGATCGCGGTCGCGGACGCCGCGCCGCCGTCGACTGTCGAGACGCCGCTCGAGAAGAAATACTTGAACTCGAACGTTCCGCGCGGCGTGTGCAGGAACTTGCGCGTCGTGACGCGCGAGACCGTCGATTCGTGCATGCCGATCTCCTCGGCGACGTCCTTCAGCACGAGCGGACGCATCGCTTCGGCGCCGAACTCCAGGAACGCTTCCTGCGCGCGGACGATCGAGGTCGCGACTTTCAGCATCGTCTCGGCGCGCGTCTTGAGGCTCTTGATCAGCCAACGGGCTTCCTGCAGCTGCCCGCGCAGGTACGACGCATCCTCGCGGCGCGCCTTCGCGATCAGGCTCGCGTAATGCTCGTTGATGCCGAGCCGCGGCTGGCATCCCGGAGCAAGCGCGACCTGCCAGCGGCCGCTGACTTTGCGCGCATAGGCATCGGGCGCGACATATTCGGCAGTCGCGTTCGAATAGCCGATGCCGGGCTTCGGCGCGAGCGAGCGGATCAGCGCGAGCGCCGTCTCGAAATCGGCCTCGCTCGCGTGCACGCGCTGGCAGAGGCGCGCCTTGTCCTGCCGCGCGAGCGCTTCGAGGTGCTCGTCGACGAGCGTCTTCGCGAGCGCGAGCCCCTGCGTCGAGGGATCAAGCGTATCGAGCTGCACCGCGAGGCAGTCCTTCAGCGAGCGGCTCGCGACGCCGACCGGATCGAAACGCTGCAGGCGATGCCGGACGGCTTCGATCTCGTCCGCCGTGACCGCGTAGAGTGCGGCAAGGCTGGCCTGGATCGCCTCGTTGCTCTCGGCGAGGTAGCCGTCGTCGTCGATGGCCTCGATCAGCGCCGCCGCGATCGCACGATCGCGCGAGGACATCGGCGTGAGATTGAGCTGCCAGAGGAGATGGTCGCGCAGGTCCTCGACTTCGGCATCCTGCGGCTCGAGGCCGTCCTCGTCGAGAGGCGTGCCGCGATGGTCGCTGCGCTCGAGCTCGAGATCGAGCGGGCCGTCGTCGCTTTCCGAGGCGCTTTCACTGCTGCTCTCGGCGTTTTCCGCGGGCGCTTCGGCGCCGTCGATCGGCTCGATCTCGCCCTCGCCGTCCTCGCCGCGCTCGGCTTCGAGCTCGAGCAGCGGGTTCGACTCGATCGCGGCATTGAGCTCGAGCTCGAGCTCCATGCTGGACAGCTGCAACAGCCGGATCGCCTGCTGAAGCTGCGGCGTCAGCGCGAGCTGCTGGTTGAGCCGTATCTGTAGCGCGGGTTTCATGCCCGAATCGTGCCAACTCCCCCAAGTCGGCCCATCGTAGCGCCAAAAGAAGCGTTCGGGGCAGGCTTGACGTCACGTTCGGGAGGGCGGACGCTGCCGGGATTGGCTCGCGTGTTTTCGCTTGCTGCTCGGCTGCGACAAGCAGCCGTCCATGGCGCATCCGCCGATCGGCATCCTGCCTCACCCTCAGCCGCCTGAGGGCGGCTTCGACCTCACCCCGACCCTCTCCCGCTTCGCGGGAGACGGAGAAAGCTCACATCCCGCTCCGCTCCCGCTTCGCGGAGAGAGGGAAAGACTCACATCCGGAATTCGCGGCCGAGGTAGACCTCGCGCACCTGCTCGTTCGCGAGGATCTCCGCCGGCGCGCCCTGCGCGAGCACGGCGCCCTCGTTCATGATGTACGCACGCTCGCAGATGCCGAGCGTCTCGCGCACGTTGTGGTCGGTGATGAGAATGCCGATCCCGCGCGACTTCAGCTGCAGCACGATGCGCTGGATGTCGACGACCGAGATCGGATCGATGCCGGCAAAGGGCTCATCGAGCAGCATGAAGCGCGGCCTCGCCGCGAGCGCGCGCGCGATCTCGACTCGGCGCCGCTCGCCGCCCGAGAGGCTGACGCCCTTCTGGTCGGCGATGTGCGCGATCTGGAGCTCGTCGAGCAGCGTCCCGAGCTCGGCCGAGCGGCCGGCGGCGTCGAGATCGCCGCGAAGCTCGAGGATCGCAAGGATGTTGTCGGCGACGCTGAGCCTCCGGAACACCGACGGCTCCTGCGGCAGATAGCCGACGCCGAGGCGCGCGCGCGCGTGCATCGGCAGCTCGGTGACGTCGACGTCGTCGATCAGGATCGTGCCGGCGTCGGCCGGGATCAGGCCGACGACCATGTAGAAGCAGGTCGTCTTGCCGGCGCCGTTCGGGCCGAGCAGGCCGACGATCTCGCCTTCGTCGAGCGTGAAATCGAAGCCGCGCACGACGGCGCGGCCGCGAAAGCTCTTCCTGAGCCCGCTCGCGCTCAGCATCAGCGCCGGTCGCCCGCGGAACCGGCGCCGGTCGGTGCGGGCGTCGCCGCGGGCTTGTCGTCCGATGACTTCGCATCCGCAGGTTTCGAGGGCGCGGGCGCCTTGTTCTTCGGCTCGATGACCATCTGCACGCGCTGGCCGGAGCTGGCCTTGTCGCCCGATTCCATCTCGCCGGTGTTCGTGTTGTAGGTCATGTACGCGCCCTTGAACTGGCCGCGCCCCGGCTGCACGACGACGACGTTGCCGGTGAGGACGGCGACGCTCGTGTCCGCGTTGTAGTCGATCTTGTCGCTCGTCGCGGTGAAGAGACCGCCCGAATCCTGCTGCTGCTCGAGATGCGCGGGCTTCGCCTTGCCGATCATGACGACGCGCGCGACGTCGCCGGAAATGTCGCGCCCTTGCGCGTCCTTCGCGTTCGCGGCGTGCTGGTAGATCGTCGCCTCGTCGCCGCGCGCCTTCGTCGTGCCCTGGTCCATCGTCACGTTGCCGGTGAGATATGTGACGCCGGGCGCGCTGTTGTCCTTGTTCTGAACGATCTTCGAGTAGTCGGCGTTGATCAGCATGTTCTGCTGCTTGTCGCTCGACAGCGCGTGCGCCGCGAGCGGCGCGAGCCCGGCGGCGAGCAGCAGCATCAGCGGCGCGCTATTTCGCCGCGGCGCGCGCGGCCTGGCGGCGATTCCGGGGTTCGATCGTTGCGTGCACATCGGACAGGAGCTCCAGTTCCTTGGCATCGAGATCACCGCGCATGCCGGTGCCGCGCAGTATAGAGCCGGGCTGAACGATCGTTGCGGGCTCGGCCGTCTCCATCTTCTTGTCCTTGGGCCAGGTCGTGAGATTGCGCGTGACGACATCGACCGGCTGCACGCCTTTCTCCGATTTCCGGTGCATCTCGACGTGGCCGAGCAGCTTCATGATCGCGCCGTCCTTGCTGACCCACGCCGAGTCGGAAGTTCCTTTCCATGCGTGCCCGCCGCCGTCGTAGAGCACGTAGTCCGGCGTCGTCACGAAGATCGATCCGTCCTCGCCGCGCCGCGCGAGACGCGGGCCGACGGTCTGGAACGCGAGCTTGCCGTCGGCGTCGAGCGCGTTCAGCGTGAAATCGGTCAGCGTGTAGTCCGAGCGCGGCGGACCGGCGAACGTTTCCGTGTTCGTCCTCTCACGCGTCAGCCAGTAGACGATGTTGAGCGCGATGCCAAGCACGGCGAGCAGCGCTGCGACGAACCAGAGCCTGCGATCGCTCATCGCACAGCCGTCATCGGCGCAGGAACGCGGCGAGCTCGGCCTCGGCCTTGCCTTGCGCCGCGAGGATCAGGTCGGCGACCTCGCGCGCTGCGCCGGCGCCGCCCGCGAGCCGCGTGCGCCAGTGCGCCCGCTCGCGCACCCACGGATGCGCGTTCGCGACCGCGATCGAGAATCCGACGCGATGCATGACCGCGAGATCGGGCAGATCGTCGCCGACATAGGCCGTCTCCTCGGCATCGAGCTTCAATGCGTGCAGGAGCTGCTCGAAGCACGCGAGCTTGTCGTCCTGTCCCTGATAGACGTGCGCGACGCCGAGATCGGCCATGCGTTCGGTCACGATCATGCTGAGCCGCGCCGTGATGACGGCGACTTCGACGTGGTTCGCGAGAAGGCGCTTCAGGCCGAGGCCGTCGTGCACGTGGAACGCCTTCAGCTCGTGGCCGTCCTCGGCGTAGATGAGCTTGCCGTCGGTCAGCACGCCGTCGACGTCGAAGATCGCGAGCTTGATGCGCGCGGCGCGATCGCGGATGTCGGCGGGGAGATCGTTCGGGAGCATGGGAATGGGGAATCGGGAATCGGGAATGTAAAGAGCTTAGCGCGACGGGATGTCGAGCGGCTTTCGCCTACTCCCCATTCCCCATTCCCGATTCCCGATTCCTCAAACCACCCGCGCCCGCAGCAAATCGTGAATATTGAGCGCCCCGACCACGCGATTCCCATCGTCGACCACGAGCAGCGCATGGATCTTGTGCGCCTCCATCAGCCGAGCCGCCTCGATCGCAAGCTTGTCGGCGACGATCGTCTTAGGCTGCGCGGTCATGAGCTGTGTGACCGGCGTCGCGCGAAGGTCGATGTCGTCGTTGTCGACCGCGCGGCGCAGGTCGCCGTCTGTGAAGACGCCGAGCAGGCGCTCTTGCTCGTCGACGATCGCGGTCATGCCAAGGCCCTTGCGCGTCATCTCGACGAGCGCTTCGGTCAGCGACGCGTCGGGGCCGACGGCCGGGATCTTGTCGCCGCCGTGCATGATGTCGCTGATCTTGACCAGCAGTTGCCGGCCGAGGCTTCCGGCCGGATGCGAGCGCGCGAAATCCTCGTCGGTGAATCCGCGCGCCTCGAGGAGGGCAATCGCGAGCGCGTCGCCCATGACCAGCGTCGCGGTCGTGCTCGCGGTCGGCGCGAGGCCGAGCGGGCAGGCCTCTGCCGGCACGCTCGTGTCGAGATGCACGTCCGCGAGCCGCGCAAGCGAGGATTCGCCGTTGCCGCTCATGACGATCAGCGGAATGCCCTGACGCTTGATCAGCGGCAGGATCGTGAGGAGCTCGTCGGTCTCGCCGGAGTTCGAAAGCGCCAGCACGACGTCCTTCGGCGTGATCATGCCGAGATCGCCGTGGCTCGCCTCGCCGGGATGCACGAAGAACGACGGCGTGCCGGTCGAGGCCAGCGTCGCCGCGATCTTGCGCGCGATGTGGCCGGACTTGCCCATGCCGGAGACGACCACGCGGCCGGCGCACTCGAACATCAGCTGGCAGGCGCGCAGGAAGCGGCCGTCGATGCGGTCGTGCAGCACCTCGATCGCGCGCGCCTCGGTCGCGATGACCGCGCGCGCGCTGCGCACGAGCTTCGCACCGTCGAGAAGCGGGTTGCCGAGCGGCAGGGAGGCGGCTTGCATCTGGGCGTTCATCCGGACGGAATCCTGGTAGGAAGACGCAAGATCGGCAAACTCCTGATTTCTGCGCCGCAGGATTTTGAGTACCATTCGCCGCCCCATTGTAACGGTTGGCACCGGGTTTCGCCCGGCAGGCGCCCTCGACGCGCCGCCGGCGCAGTCGACGAGAGACTCCTGACGGACGGGACCGCGCAAGCGTCGCAGGCCGGGCGGGATTCCGCCGGCCGGCCCCGAACGGCCCCCCTCCAGGCAGGAAATGGACACGACGACCCTCCAGGATCTGATCCGCAAAGGCCTTCCCGACGCCCGCGTCGAGGTCAGCGGCGCCGACGGCGTGCACTTCGAAGCGCTCGTCGTGAGTCCCTCGTTCGCCGGCAAGCTGCCGCTTGCGCGTCACCGGATGGTCTACGCGACGCTCGGCGATCTGATGGGCGGAGCGATTCATGCGTTGTCGCTGCGGACGTTGACGCCGGATGAAGCCGGGATTCGGGATTAGGGATTCGATCGCGTCGCATGCAGGGTCGCTACGAAAATCAGGAAGATGCCGCGGAACCATTACGTTGTCGCACCCACCCAACTCGCAATCCTTGAATCCCTAATCCCGAATCCCAGCTCTCATGGCCAAAATCGTCATCAACGGCGGCGAGCCCCTGACCGGCGACGTCTGGGTCTCCGGCGCGAAGAACGCGGTGCTGCCGATCCTGGCCGCGTGCCTCCTCGCCGACGAGCCGGTCACGATCGGCAACGTGCCGCATCTCCACGACGTCACGACGACGATGGAGCTGCTTGGCCAGATGGGCGTCGAGCTCGTCATCGACGAGCGCATGAAGATCCATGTCGATCCGCGGCCCGCCAAGCGCTATTTCGCGCCGTACGATCTCGTCAAGACGATGCGTGCGTCGATCCTCGTGCTGGGACCGCTGGTCGCGCGCTTCGGCGAAGCCGACGTCTCGCTGCCGGGCGGCTGCGCGATCGGCTCGCGGCCGGTCGATCTTCATCTCAAGGGATTGCAGGCGCTCGGCGCCGAGGTCTCGGTCGAGAACGGTTACATCAAGGCGCGCGCGAAGCGGCTGAAGGGCGCGCGCATCCACCTCGATCTCATCACGGTCACCGGCACCGAGAACATCATGATGGCCGCCGCGCTCGCCAAGGGCACGACGATCATCGAGAACGCGGCGC
>DASZWL010000141.1:0-14077 GCA_035546695.1 Rhodanobacteraceae bacterium
CGCGAGCCCGCCAGCCAGTCCATCGTCTTCGCCGAATGATGCACGGCGTGGAATTTCCACAGGAACGGAATCTCGTGGTACGCGCGGTGCGTCCAGTACTGAGAGAGATCGGCGACGAGGATGCAGAAGAGAAGCTGCCAGACGAACGGGACGCGCTGCACGGCGAGCTGGAAATCGTGGCTCACCAGCCAGCCGAACCCGTGGTGGATCGTGAAGTTGACGGTCAGGAGGATCAGCCCGACGAGGAAATGGTTGACCGCGAAATGCTTGAGATCGGTCTGCCACTCCGGCCGGAACACGAGCTGATCGCGATACAGCGGAAAGAGCTTCTCGAGCGCGACGAAGATCAGCGTCGAGCCGAGAAGGTCGAGGATGAACCAGTCGAGCCCGATGTACGGCGTGTGATCCGGGAAATTGCCGACCGGCACGCGCGATCCGCCGAGCGCGACGGCGGCGATCACGAGCACGAGCGAAAGAAGATTGAGATTGCGCCGGATGCCGAGCACGATGCACGCGAGCGAAAGCCCGCCCGCGACGAGAAGTCCCGCGAGCAGCAGCTGGCGCAGCACGTCGACCGAATACGAATGGCGCAGTTCCGGAGTCGTCAGATATTCCGGAAAGTGGAACGCGAGCACCGCGAGCAGGCAAAGGACGCCGAGCGCGAACGCGACGATCGTCGCGATGATGCCCTGACCGAAGCGCAGAGGTCCGTGACTCGCGAGCAGATCGCCGGTCTCGGCGACGGTCGCGCGAACGAAGGCCGACGGCTTGTCGGCCGCGGAGCGGACGGCATACGGAATCCTGCTGACGGATCGGCTGGACATTGGCTTCTGCGAGCGGACGCTCGATCCCCTGTTGAGACTGGCCTCCGGCTTCGCCGGGATGACGATACGACCCGCCAACGGACGCGATGCATTGCGGACGCGGCCGCGTGGTCAGGAAGATTATAGATTCAGGGCGACACGGCCTCGCTGGCCGGCGGCGACGATGCGCCCGGTCGCGACGCGAGCGCCTCGAACCCGCCGCTCTGTCGAAGCTGCATCAGCGCGCCGAGCGCGGCGTCCTCGTGCGGCACCCAGCGCCGGCCGACGCGATCGTCGCGACGCATCGCTTCGAGCAACGAAAAATATGCGTCGTGAATGCCGGCGACGTGCAGCAGCAGCGCCGGAAGATAGAAAGACGCCGTCTCGACACGCTCGTGCGACGCCGGATCGCCGGTGTCGAGCAGAAGCCACGGAACGGGTTCCTCGCCGGGCACGGCGCCGTCGTCGAAGCCGGCTTCGCGATAGACGTCGGAAAGCCCCGGCAGGTGATCGCCGTAGAACAGCAGCAGCGTGCGACGCGGCCGCGCGCGCAACGCATCGGCGAGACGCGCGAGCGCGCGATCGGCGTTCTCGGCGTGATAGAGATAGCCGCGCAGCGTGTTCTGCGCTGTCGTGGACAGCATCGCGGGTGCGGGCTCCGCGTCGCGGCGCGCCGTGTCGACGTTCGGATAGTGATCGTAGGGCCCGTGGTTCTCCATGCTGATCGCGAAGACGAACGTCGGGCCTGGTGCGTCGTCCAGCCGTTCGAGAATGTGATCGACGAGCGCGGCGTCGCTCGTATAGAAGCCCTGCTGCGGCGCGCCGGCGAACTGCTCCTCGGCATCGAACGCGCCGAAGCCGAGATTCGCGAACGCGCTCGCGCGATTCCAGAATCCGCGGTCGTGCGGATGGATCGCGAGCGTGCGATAGCCGTGCGTCGCGAGCACGCTCGCGAGGCTTCGCACCGGCGTCGCCGTCAGGCGGAAATACGGATATTGCGTCGACGGGAAATAGCGCATCGCGATGCCGGTCAGCACCTCGAACTCGGTGCGGATCGTGCCACCGCCGTAAGTCGGAACCCGAAGATCGCCGTGACGCGACAGCGCGGCCAGCGCGCGGTAGTTCGGCAGCACGTCGGCGTCATCGAGGCCTCGCAGGCGCGCGGCGTCGAAAAACGACTCGCTTTGCAGAACGACGATGTCCGGCAGATCGGCGAGCGGCGCCGTTTCCGGTGCCGCATGCTCCGAAAACGCATCGCGATGCTGCGCGACGAGCCGCTCCGCGGCGGCGACGTCCGGCTCCGGCAGCGCGCCGGCGGTTTCCCATCGGTAGCGCAAAAGGTGTGCGAAAAGGCCGAAGCGCTGCGCGTGATCGAGCGGTCCCCACGCTTTGAACTCGTTGCCGGTGCTGTAAAGCCTGCGCCACGGCGCGGTGCCCGCGACGAGCGAGATTGCGAACGCGAGCGAAAGCGCGGCGATGGTGAGCCGCGTGCGCGCCCCGATCGCGGGCCGCTCGCGCAGGATCAGCAGCACGAGAACGGCGAGCGCACCGGCGGCTTCGAGCGCGTGTCGCGCATCGAATGGCAGATAGCGTGTCAGGAGAATGCCGCCGTGCTCGCCTAGGTTCGAGAGCAGCAACGCGTCGCCCGGCATCAGCGGCGTGCCGAGCTCGCGCAGCTTGAGGAAATCCACGAGGTAGATCGCCCACAGCGCGAGCAGCGTGATCCAGCTTGCCGCGAGCGCGCGGCCAGTGAGTCCGAGCAGCAGCAGCGCGACGAGCAGCGGCGGAACGACATTGAGCGCGATCTGCGTCGCGTCGAGCGCCGGCCACGCGGCGAAGCCGAACGCGGGATCGCGCCAGACGATCAGCGCCGCGAAGACGAGCGTGGTCGCGACGAGCCACGCAGAGAAGCGCAGCGTCGGGAACCGCGACGCGGAGTGCGCGCCGGGCGCGATTGCGGAAATGCGTATCCTCCCCATCGGCGGCGATTCTGCCAGCCTCGCGGCGTGTTCGCTTCGTCCATGCCGGCGCTCGGTGTTGCGGCGCGTCAACGTCGACATCGAGAAACACGCCGCCGCACGCAGTCTTGCGCGGGATGCGCCGGCCGCTCTAGGCTCGCGGCCTCGCCGGCATCCGCCGGATCAGGGGTTCGGGATGCTCGACGCGCTGGGCCATATCGCCTTCGGCCTGTTCGGCCTTGCCGTGCTGATCGGCATCGCGTTTTTGTTCTCGAACGACAAGCGCGCCGTCAGCTGGAAGCTCGTCGCAAGCGGCGTTGCGCTACAGCTCGCGTTCGCGGTGCTGGTGCTGAAGCTGCCGTTCGGCCGCGACCTGTTCGACGCGATCGCGACAGGCTTCGTGAAGCTCCTCGACTTCGTCAACGTCGGCTCCGGATTCATCTTCGGGAGCTTCATGGACACGAAGAAGTTCGGCTTCGTGTTCGCGGTGCAGGTGCTGCCGACGATCGTCTTCTTCGCATCGCTGACCGGCGTCCTCTATCACCTCGGCGTCATGCAGAAGATCGTCAAGGGCATGGCGTGGATCATCACGAAGGTCATGAACGTCTCCGGCGCCGAAACGACGAGCGTGTGCGCCAGCGTCTTCATCGGCCAGACTGAGGCGCCGCTGACGATCAAGCCGTACATCGAGCGCATGACCGAGTCCGAGCTCATGACGGTCATGATCGGCGGCATGGCGCACATCGCGGGCTCGGTCATGGCCGCGTACGTCGGGCTTCTCGGCGGCGACGATCCGGTGCAGAAGCAGTTCTTCGCCAAGCACCTTTTGACCGCGAGCGTGATGGCCGCGCCGGCGACGCTGATGCTCGCGAAGATCCTCGTGCCGGAAACGCAGGAGCCGCTGACGCGCGGCACGGTCAAGCTCGAAGTCGAGAAGACGACCGCGAACGTCATCGACGCGGCGGCCACGGGCGCGGGAGATGGCCTGCGGCTCGCGCTCAACGTCGGCGCGATGCTGCTCGCGTTCATCGCGCTGATCGCGCTCGTCAACGCGCCGATCCAGTGGTTCGGCGCGCATGCATGGAGCGACGACGGATCGTCGCTGAACGCGTGGCTCTCGGCGACGGCGGGCCGACCGGTCGAGCTTTCGCTGCAGACGATCTTCGGCTGGGTGCTCGCGCCGCTCGCGTGGCTGATCGGCGTGCCGTGGCAGGACGCGAATCTCGTCGGCAGCTTCATCGGCGAGAAGATCGTCATCAATGAGTTCGTCGCGTACGTCGACATGTCGGGGCATCTCGGCGAGCTGACGAAACAGAGTCAGCTGATCGCGACGTATGCGTTGTGCGGCTTCGCGAATTTCTCGTCGATCGCGATCCAGATCGGCGGCATCGGTGGACTCGCGCCGAATCGCCGCGCCGATCTCGCACGATTCGGCCTTCGCGCCGTGCTCGGCGGATCGCTCGCGACGTTCATGACGGCGACGATCGCGGGCGTGCTCGAGCAGCTCTGAACGTCGCGACATCGCGATTCGTTCAGCCTTCGATCGCGCCACTCAATCCATGCGGATTCCGCCGGGGTTCACGGGGCGCTTCCCATAGTCGCTCGCGGGAAGCGGGAATCGTCGGCGCGAGCACGTCCGGCGATGGGCATTCAGGAGAACGCCCGTGAACCGATTCCGATTTTTGTTTCCCAGCCTGCTGTTTCTGATTCTCGCGGCACCAATGACTTCGAGCGCGATCGCGGCTTCGGTCAGTCGCGACACGGCAGAGCTCGAGCTGACGCAGGCGATCACCGCCGTGCAGTCGGCCGAGCGCGACGATGCGCTCCGCTACGCGACGACCGATCTCGACGAAGCGCACGCGATGCTCGATTCCGCGCAACGCGCCGCGGATGCGCGCGACTGGACCGCCACCGCGACGTTCGCCGAGCGCGCGAAGGTTTCCGGCGATCTCGCTTCGGCGCGTTCGCGCCAGCATCGCGCCGAAGCCGCGACGGCCGAAATACAGGAAAGCGTCGATGCGCTGCGCGCGCAGCTAGGAGATGTGCCATGAAACCGTCGTTCCGTCCGTGGATTCCGGGATTTTCCGCGATCGCGGCCTCGCTGCTGATCGCAGGCTGCGCCACGGTTCCGCCAGGACCGCCACCCGACGTCGTTCGATTGCAAAACGAGCTCGACCGCCTTCACGCCGATCCGCGCATCGCCGCGAACGGCGGCACCGAGCTCGCGAACGCCGACGCAGCCGTCGATGTGCTCGCGCGCAACGAGCGCACACTCGATCGCGGCGAATACCAGCAAGGCGTCTACATCGCGGACAAGCTCGTCGCGATCGCCGAAGCGAGCGCGCTCGCACGCGATGCCGAACAGCGCGGCATGCAGCTCGGCGCGGAACGCGAGCGCCTCGTCGCCGAATCGACGCGACGCGAGACGCGCACGATCGTCACCGATGCGCCGCCACCGTCGCGCGTCGTGCGCTCGGATTCCGGCGAGTACGTGCCGGCCGATCGCGCCGAGTTGATCGCGATGCAGCAGCAACTGCCTGGTATCGAATCGCGGCTCGACGCGCGCGGGCTCGTCGTCCGCGTCGGCGACTACATGTTCGAGCCGGGCCGCGCGACGCTGATGCCGAGCGCCGAGACCTCGCTCGACGCGGTCGCGCGCGTGCTGCGCATGCACGCCGATGCGCATGTGGCGATCGAAGGTTACGGCGGCAACGGCCTCGCCGACCAGCGCGCCGACGCCGTTCGCGACTATCTCGATGCGCGCGGCGTCGATCTTGCACGCGTTGACCTCCGCGACGGCAGCTATCGGAACGCGATCGCCGCGAACGACCGCCGAGTCGACATCGTGATCCGCAGCGACTATCGCTGATCGCGATCGTCCCGGAGCGCACGGACGCGCTCCGGGACCTGCGAGCCGGTAGACTTCGCGCCGTCTCCCCTCGGATTGCGGCAGCGATGGCGCGCAAGGCGGATGTCGTGATCGTCGGCTCGTACGTGCAGGATCACGCCTGGCTGACCGATCGATTTCCCGAAACCGGCGAGACGCGGCGCGCGCTCGGCTTCAATACGGGTCCCGGCGGCAAGGGCTTCAACCAGGCGGTCGCGTGTCTGCGCCAAGGCGTTTCGACGCTGTTCGTCGGCGCAATCGGCGACGATCATCTCGGCGCGATCGCAAAACGTTTCGGCCGCGACGAAAAGCTGCCGTGTCGCTGGCAGGTGCGGGACGACGTGCCGACCGCGGCGTCGAGCATCGTCGTCGACCGGACCGGCTCGAACCTCATCGTCGTCAACCTCGCCGCGAACGAGCATCTCGATCCCGCGTTCGTGCGCGCGCAATCATCTGCGTTCGCGCGCGCGAAGCTCGTGCTGCTGCAGCTCGAGAACAATCTCGACGCGATCGAAGCGGCGCTCGATCTCGCCCGCGAGCACGGCCTCGTGCGCGTGCTGAATCCGGCACCGGTGCATCCGGATCTCGATCCCTCGCTGCTCGCGCGTTGCGATCTCGTCACGCCGAACGAAACCGAATTCGCGCTGCTCGTCGAGCGCGTCAACGGCGAGAGCATCGCCGCGGCGACGCTCGCCAAACGTGCCGACGCATCGCTGCACGCACTCGCACGCGGCCTTGGCGTACCGACCGTCGTCGTCACGCTCGGCGCGGAAGGCTGCTTCGTCTCGCACGACGAGCGCTCCGATCGGCGCGGCGACGAGCGACCGTTCTACCGCATCGCGCCGGAAAGCGTGAAGGCGATCGACTCGACCGGCGCCGGCGACGCGTTCTCCGGCACGCTGGTCGCTGCGATGCTGCGCTTTGCCGGCCGTCCTTTCCGCGACGCTGTCATGCATGCGAACCGCGCGGCGGCGATGTCGACCGAGATCGTCGGCACGGCGCCGGCAATGGCACGCTTCGAGGAAGTCATCGCGCGTTTCGGAGCGCCCGGCCGCTAGCAGGCGGCGGGAAACCGCCTGCTAAAATGCGCGCGATGCGCATCGGATCCTTCCTCATCGACCCGCCCGTGGTGCTCGCGCCGATGGCCGGCGTCACCGACAAGCCGTTCCGCCAGCTTTGCAAGCGGCTCGGTGCGGGTCTTGCCGTTTCGGAGATGACGACGGCCGATCCGCGGCTCTGGGCGACGCGGAAATCGCTGAAGCGCATGGATCACGCCGGCGAGCCCGCGCCGGTCAGCGTGCAGATCGCCGGCTACGATCCCGCGATGCTCGCCGAGGCGGCGCGCCATAACGTCGATCACGGCGCCGAGATCGTCGACATCAACATGGGATGTCCCGCGAAGAAGGTCTGCAACGTCTGGTCCGGCAGCGCGCTGCTGCAGGATGAAGCGCTCGTCGCGCGCATCCTCGAAGCGGTCGTCGGCGCGGTCGACGTGCCGGTCACGCTGAAAATCCGTACCGGCTGGAATCGCGAGAACCGCAACGGCGTCGCGATCGCAAAGATCGCCGAAGCCTCCGGCATCGCGGCGCTCGCCGTGCACGGGCGCACGCGTGCCGATCTCTATCAAGGCGACGCGGAGTACGAGACGATCGCGGCGATCAAGGCCGCGATCCGCATTCCGGTGCTCGCGAACGGCGACGTCGATTCGCCGGCCAAGGCGCGCGCCGTGCTCGATGCGACGCAATGCGACGCGGTCATGATCGGTCGCGCGGCGCAAGGTCGCCCGTGGATCTTCCGCGAGATCGCGCACCATCTCGCGACCGGCGAGACGCTCGCACCACCGTCACCCCGCGAAGTGCGCGACATCCTGCTCGGACACCTCGCCGATCTCTACGCGTTCTACGGCGAACCGCAGGGCGTGCGCATCGCGCGCAAGCATCTCGGCTGGTATGCGAAGGATCGGCCGGAGAACGCGGCGTTCCGCGCGGTCGTCAATCGCGCGGAGAGCGCGGTCGAACAGATGCGGCTGACGCGCGATTATTTCGATGCGCTCGCTGCGGATGTGATGTCCGAGTTGCCGGCGGCTGCCTGACAGAACCGATCACAGAACACATTTCGTCTTCCCCGCGAAAGCGGGGACCCAGCGCCTTCGGCGGCTGGAGCAGAGACGCCAGGTTCCCGCTTTCGCGGGAATGACGAGCCGGGGTGCATTAGTACGTCACCCACGGCAACACGAGCCAGCCGACGACGAGCAGGATCAGCACATATCGCCCGTAGCGATACGTCCGCGGATGCCTGCGCTTGAACGCCTTCTTGCGCTCGCCGACGCGATGCGCAAATCCGTAAAGCCGGTTCACCGCGCCGACGCGCTCGGTGTCGACGTTCTGCGTCGCCGTCGCCTGTCCGAGCACGCGGCTGACGAAGCGGTTGATCGCGCGCATGACCGAGGTCCGCAATGGACGCTCGATGTCGCAGAAGAGGATCACGCGCGTCTCGCCGGTCCTGTTCTCGGCCCAGTGCACGAAGGTCTCGTCGAAGACGATGTCATCGCCGTCGCGCCACGCGTACATCTCGCCGTCGACGAAGATGCGACAGTCGTCGGAATTCGGCGTCACGAGCCCGAGGTGATAGCGCAGCGAGCCCGCGAACGGATCGCGGTGCGGATTCAGCTTCGAGCCCGGCGGCAGCAGCGCGAACATCGCAGCCTTGACGCCCGGAATCTTCTCGAGCATCGCGACGGTCTCCGGACACAGCGCGTGCGCCGACGGCAACGGCTCGCCGTACCACTTGAGATAGAAGCGCTTCCAGCCTTCCTTGAAGAACGAGCCGAAACTCGCGTCGTTGTGCTTTTCGGCGGCGCGGATGAAGCCTTCGTCGAAGAGATGCAGCGCTTCTTCGCGGATCGTCCGCCAGCCGTCGCGCAGCGGATCGAGATGCGGGAATTTCGGCCGGTCGAGGATGGGTTTGGCGGGAACAGCCGAGAACGCGTACATCAGCACGTTGTACGGCGCGAAGATGCCGGAATGATCGAGAATCTGGCGGCTGAAGCGTAGCTTCGCGCGGCCGCGGAAATGCACGAACGCGACGCTCGCGAGATAGAGCGCGAGCAAAGCGATCAGGACCAGGCGGACGGACAGATGCGGCACGGCGGGACGGTTCCGGAGGATCGTGAGCTGGCGTCGCGGCAGCGCCGATTCAACAGGCACGCCATCATAGGGTGGGCCTTGGCCCACCGTCGACTGTATTCGGAAAAAACGGTGGGCCAAGGCCCACCCTATGCGCTTTATCGGTCTTTGTCGGCCTTGATACGCGCGAACGCCGACCGCGACGCCGTTCCAACCGAGCGATCCGCAGCCGCGTCGGCGACCAGTGCTTCGAACCGCACCGCGTCGTTGCTCGCTTCGACGAGCGCTGCAGCGAGCTTGCCGGCCTCCTTCGGCGAATCGAAGGCGCGGCTCTGCAAGAGAACCGTGCCGTCGCCATCGGCGAGCTTGAAGTAGAACTTGCCGTCGGATTCGCGATAGCTCTTGATCTGTGGAAGCGCGGCCGAATCCGTTGTTGCTTTCGCGCTCACCGTCGATCGATCGGTCAGCCTGCGCACGCCGACCGCCCAGCGCAGCTTCTCGATGGACGAGCGACTCCTCTCGCGCGCCTTCGCCGCGCCATCGAGCAGACGCTGCTCGATCTCTTGCGGCTTCGCGACGAGCGCGCCGTAACGCTCGCGCGCGGGCGCGAGCTCGGCGTCGAGGCGTTCGAACAGTTTCTGCTTCGCATCGCCCCACGCGATGCCGTCGGCGAACGCGCGGCGCATCGCTTCGGTCTCTTCGGCGCTCGCGAACGCCTGGTAGATCGCGAACAGGTTCGAGGTATCGGGATCTTTCGGCTCGCCCGGCGCGCGCGAATCGGTGACGATGCCGAGAATCGCTTTCCTCAATTCCTTCGCCGGCAGCCAGAGCGGAATCGTGTTGTCGTAGCTTTTCGACATCTTGCGCCCGTCGGTCCCAGGCAACGTCGCGACGCTCTCCTCGATGCTCGCTTCCGGCAGCACGAAGTAGTCGTCGCCATAGATGTGATTGAACCGCTGCGCGATGTCGCGCGCGATCTCGATGTGCTGCACCTGATCGCGTCCGACCGGCACTTCGTTTGCGTTGAACATCAGGATATCGGCGGCCATCAGCACCGGATACATGTAGAGCCCGGCCGTGATGCCGGCGTCGGCGTCCTCGCCGCTCGCCGCGTTCTGGTCAACGGCGGCCTTGTAGGCGTGCGCGCGATTGAGGAGGCCCTTGCCGGTCACGCAGGTCAAAAGCCAGGTCAGCTCCGGAATTTCCGGGATGTCCGACTGGCGATAGAAGAACACTTTGTCCGGATCGAGTCCGCAGGCGAGCCACGTTGCCGCGATCTCGAGCGTCGATTGCTGCACGCGCGCGGGATCGTCGCACTTGATCAGCGCGTGATAGTCGGCGAGGAAGTAGAACGATTCGACGTCGTCGCGACGGCTGGCGGCGATCGCGGGACGGATCGCGCCGACGTAATTGCCGAGGTGCGGTGTGCCGCTCGTCGTGATGCCGGTGAGGACGCGGCGCTTCGTGCTCATTTGCAGCGGTTCTTCGAGGACGGACGCGCAGTGTACGGGATCGGCCCGTCGCGGCTTAACCCCGCGCCGCGCGCCGGCGCGTTGGACGGCTCACCAACCCGAGGAGACCGTTCCATGCGTACGCTCTTTTCTGCCGCCTTGACCGTCGCGCTCGCCGCATGCGCGACGGCGCCGAAGCCTTCGCACGCCAGCAGCCTGCTCGATCTCGCCGTCGTCGACCGCGACACCGGCGAGACGCTTCGCACATACCGCGACCACGGCCGGCTCTACGTCGCCGGCACGCCGGGCCACCGCTATTCGGTGCGCATGAAGAACCGCACGGATGGACGTCTTTTGACCGTGCTCAGCGTCGACGGCGTCAACGCGATCACGGGCCAGACGGCGAGCACGAGCCAGTCGGGTTATGTGCTTTCGCCGTGGGAATCGACCGAGATCGCGGGCTGGCGCAAAAGCGACAACGAGATCGCGCAATTCAATTTCACGGCACTCCCGGACAGCTATGCGGCCCGCACGGGACGGCCGGCGAACGTCGGCGTCATCGGTGTCGCGGTCTTCACCGAGCGCGTGCCGATGTGGCGCAAGCGCGACGAGATCGCGCGCCAGGACACGCCGCCGGCTCCTTCGGTCGACGAGCGCGAAGCTTCCCGCGCATCAGGCGCGGCGGCCGATGCGGCGCGGCCGGCATCCGCGCCGGCGCCATCGGCCGCCGAGCCGATCGCCAAGCAACGCGCGTTCTCGAAGAGCGGGGAACATCTCGGCACCGGCCACGGCGCGCGCGAGTATTCGCCGATCGAATCGACGACGTTCGAGCGCGCGTCGACGTACCCGGCCGAACAGCTCTCGATCTGGTACGACAGCTATCGCAACCTCGTCGCGCAGGGCATCATCGAGCGGCCGATCGCGCGCCGCGATCCGCAGCCGTTTCCGGGCGGTTACGTGCCCGATCCACCGGCGCGCTGAAGCACCTTCGCATGTCCACGGACATCCGACCTGTGCGCGCCGTTGCGGATTCGGACGAGAAGGTCGAGTACGCTCTCGCGATCGGAATTCTGGAGAGACACCATGATCCGTCCGGTCGTGCTTTTGGCTCTGACGCTCTCGATCGTCCTGCCGGCGGCGCGCGCCGGCGCGGAGGTTCAGCTGGGCGATGCGCCGTGGCTCGCGGTCTCGCCGGAGGAGGGCGTTCTCGGCGCAGAACCTTCGGCGATCGAGTCGGTCGTCATCGATCCGCAGAATCGCAATCAGGTCGCGCAGGCCTATCAGACGATCTACGTGCCGGAAGGCAACGTGCCGATCGGCTGGAACGGGAACGTCGGCAGCTGCAACGCCGGCACGACGAGCGGTGCCTACGAGAGCGCGACGATCGAGCGGGTCAATTTCTATCGCGCGCTCTCGGGTCTTCCCGGCACGGTCGGTTTGTTCTCCGAGCCCGAAGGCACCGATACGCAAGCTGCTGCGCTGATCTTCAGTGCGAATCAATCGCTGAGTCATTCGCCCCCGAGCAATTGGCTCTGCTGGACGCAGGCCGGTGCGGACGGCGCGGGAAATTCGAACATTGCGCTCGGCTTCGGCAATGACGCCGCGGCAGGTCCCGGCGCCGTCGATCTCTACATGGACGACGGCGGAGCAGGCAACACCGCGGCGGGACACCGTCGCTGGGTGCTGTTTCCTCCGCAAGCGCAGATGGCTTCAGGCTCGATCCCGTACAACCCGCAGTGGGCGTCGAATGCGCTCTGGGTGCTGGGACCGTTCGGCAGCCGTCCGCCGACGCCGAACGGCGTCGCCTGGCCGCCGCGCGGTTACGTGCCGTGGCAGTTGCTGCCGGCCGACTCGAATCGATGGTCGTTCTCGTTTCCGAACGCGAGCTTCTCGAACGCAAGCGTGACGATGACGCGCAACGGCCAGTCGCTCGGCGCGCCGGCGTACGAATCGGTGCAGAACGGTTACGGCGACAACACGCTCGTGTGGCTGCCCCAGGGCGTGACTTACACGCAGCCTGCTCAGGACGTGACCTATCACGTCGTCGTCAGCGGCATGACCGGCAGCGGCGTGCCGTCCTCGATCGCCTACGACGTCGTCGTGATCGATCCGTACGCGATCGGCGATGAGATCTTCCGCGACGGATTCGATTGAGTGCGCACTGGAGCGAGGATGGAGCGTCGCGCCGCCGCCCCGGATCAATCGCGCATCAGCGTCGACTTCCCGAACAGACTCTCGACGAGATCGACCGCGAGGATCGCGGTCTTGTTGTGCTCGTCGAACGCGGGATTGAGCTCGACGATGTCGAGCGATCCGAGCCTTCCGCTGTCGGCGATCATCTCCATGCAGAGCTGCGCCTCGCGATAGTTCGGTCCGCCGGGGACGGTCGTGCCGACGCCGGGCGCGATACCGGGATCGAGGAAGTCGACGTCGAAGCTGACGTGCAGGTGCGTGTCGCCGTCGACGCCGGCGAGCGCTTCCTCCATGACGCGCTTCATGCCGATCTCGTCGATGTAGCGCATGTCGTAGATGTCGAGGCCGGTGTCGTGCACGAGCTTCTTCTCGCCGGCGTCGACCGAGCGGATGCCGATCTGGCTGATGTCCGAAGCGGCGATCGCGGGCGCGCTGCCGCCGATCGCGGTCAGCTCACGCGGTCCGAATCCGCACAGGCACGAGACCGGCATGCCGTGGATGTTGCCCGATGGCGTGATCGCGCTCGTGTTGAAATCGGCGTGCGCGTCGAGCCAGAACACGCGCAGCTTCCGCCCGCGCTCGCGGCAATGACGCGCGACCGCCGTGATCGAGCCGATCGCGAGGCAGTGATCGCCGCCGAGCAGGATCGGCAATCGGTCCGCCGCAAGCTCGCTGCCGACGGCATCCATGACCGCGCGCGTCCACGCAACGACCTCGGGCAGATGCCGATAGCCTTCGCGCGGCGGCTGCCACGGATTGACCGGACCCGCGAGATTGCCGCGATCGGCGACATCGAGGCCGCGCTCGCGCAACGCCTCGCCGAGCCCGGCGACGCGCAGCGCTTCGGGACCCATCGAGGCGCCGCGATGTCCGGCGCCGATGTCGGTCGGCGCGCCGATCAGGGAAATACGTGAGGTCGAAGGCATCGGTCCGGATTCCGTTCTATCGCGTCTATCGCGCGATCGCGATGCGCGAGAAAACGCATGACGTCGACGAGCGGGCGACGTGGCCAGTATAACGCGGCGCCGGATCGCGCCTCGCGCCGATGCGTCGCGATCAAATCGATTTCGCGGCGCTTGCGAGCGCTTCCGCGAAGCGCTCGAGCACGTTGGTCACGCGCGGCAGGAGAAGCTCGGCGAGCGCGTCGGCGCTTTCGCGATCGTCAGGCGCGCGCTTGAGCCAGTCGTCGAGCATCGCATCGAGCGAACGCGCGGACGATCCGAGCGCCTCGTAGCCGTACGGCGGCGCCGAGCCCGCGAGCCGGTGCGCGATCGATTGCAGCATCGCGGCATGATGCTCGTCCGGCGCCGCGCGCAACGCGTGCCACGCACGCTCGAACGCCGCACGCTTGTCGGGCAACGATCGCTCGTATCGTTGCCGAAGCAGGGCGAAGCGCTGCGAAGACTCGTTCATGCGTTCCGGTCCGTTTTTTCGCCTGTCCGGCCGACATCGGCCGCCTGCTTCGGAGAATCGCACCGATCGCGGCGCCCGCAAACCTTCCGGCTCGTCGTCCGGGCGCCACATTTCTTTACGCCGGCGCAACGGCTCCGATCGTATGCTGCGCGACCCGACCGGAGCATTGCCATGACGAACCTCGCGAACGAAGTTCTGGGCCAGCTCGACGATTCGCAGATTCAGGCGATCGCTTCGCAGCTCGGCG
>DASZWL010000142.1:0-7144 GCA_035546695.1 Rhodanobacteraceae bacterium
GATCGCGCCGACATTGCCGAACCAGGCCTGCTGGCCGTCGGGCGTGAAGGTGAACCACCAGGCGAGGATCTGGTTGCCGGCGAGGACTTCGAGGAAGATGCCGTGGCCGCCCTGCGCGGGATCGAACCAGGCGCCGGTGAAGCCGCTCGTGATCGGGACGGCGGTCGGCGTGGCGCCAGCATCGACGACGTGAATCGTGCCGACCATCCCGAACGTGACATGCGGATCGCACTGATACGTGATCGTGCCGACGCGGTTGAAGGTCAGCGTGTCCTGCCAGTGCGCCGCCGACGGTTCGCCGCTGCCGCCCGAGCCGACGCAGCCCTCGGCGCAGCGGAACGAGTCGTCTCGCGCGTGTATGTTGTGCGCGAGCCCTACGGCCTGATTCTTGAACGTGATCGTGTCGCCGACATTGATCGTGATCTCGTGGGGATGGAACCCGGCGTCCGGATTCCCGAGCGTTCCGCCGCCGACGAGCACCTCGTGGTCGACCGCGGGACACGACGTCGCCGCGATCAACGAGCACGCACCCACAAGAATCGATCCGAGTAACCGCATGACATTCTCCCTGGCATGAACCTGGCCACGATCGCTCCCCGCCGCGAACGCCTCGCGACGCGTGCAAGGGCGGCTGCCGGTGCGAGGTGCATGGCCGTATTCCGGACGCCCGCATCGCTGCTTCGCGCTAGAATGTCCCCGGATGGGGCCCGGGGAGAGATTCCGGCCATGACTGCAGCGCTTCGGTCACCCGACGGCCATGACGCCGGTTGCACCGGCTTGCCTCGTCATTGGACGCCCGGACGCGAATCGACGACATATCCGCACCCTGATCGAACTCCGATCATTCGCTGATGGTTCGCTGATGAGCGCCGATAGGTCCACCGCGAACGCTGCACCCGTACGACTGTCGGCAGCGGCCGATTTCAGGCTCGGCCGACTTCACGTCCGTCCCTCCGTCTGCGAAGTGATGCGCGACGGCGAGCGACAGCACGTCGAGCCGCGCGTCATGCAGGTACTGGTTGCGCTGGTTCGCGCGGGCGGGGCGGCGGTCTCGCGCGACGAGTTGATCCAGAGCTGCTGGGATGCGCGCGTCGTCGGCGAGGCGGCGATCCATCGCTGCATTTCCAAGTTGCGCGAGCTCGCCGATGGGGGAGCCGGTGGGAAGGACTTCGAGATCGAGACGATCGCGCGCATCGGTTATCGGCTCGAGCCGGGCCGCGCAAGCGAAGAAGCGATCGAGCAGGTGCCGGTCGCGGCCGGCCGCTCGAAGGCAGCGCGGCTCGGCATCGTTGCGGTCGCGGCCGCATGCCTCGCGTTCGTCCTGGTCGCGTTGGTCGCGCGGCGGGATACGTCCGTCGCGCAGGCGGCCGCCGCGCGCATCGCTCCCTCGATCGCGGTGATGCCGTTCCAGAATTTCAGCACCGACCCGAACGCGGCATTCTTCGCTGCCGGCCTGCGCGACGAAGTGCTGACGCGGCTCGCCCGGATCGGAGCGCTTCGCGTTATCTCGCGCACGTCGACGGATCGCATGGCCGAGCGGCCAGACAGTCTCAGGGAAACCGCGCGGCAACTCGGCGTCGAGCACATCGTCGAGGGCAGCGTGCAGCGCGCCGGCAATACCGTGCGCATCAACGTGCAGCTGATCCGCGTCGCGGGCGAAGATCACAGCTGGGCCGAGAGTTACGACCGCTCGCTCGACGATGTCCTCTCAGCCGAGAACGATATCGCCGACGCGATCGCCACGTCGCTCGCTGCGAAGATCGCGCCGGGCGAAGGGAACGCCCTCGTCAGGCAAGCGCCGCCCGATCCGCATGCGCATGAGCTGTATCTGCAAGGCCTCGTCCTGTTCCAGCGGGCTGGCGTGGGTGACTTCAAGGCGGCTGCGGATGCGTCACGCGCAGCAGTCGCACAGGATCCATCGTTTGCGACGGCCTGGGCGCTGCTCGCGCGCGCCGAAGAGCGGCTCTATTTCGAAGACGGCAGCGATGCGCAGCGCAGCGAAGCACGCAGCGCGCTCGACAAGGCTCTGGCGCTCGAACCCGCCTCGCTCGAGACCGGTCTTGCGGACGCCTTTTACAAATATCACGTCGAGCACGATTACCGGAGTGCCGCACGCGCGTTCGAAGCATTGAAGGCGAAGTGGCCGAACAACGTCGAGGTGCTCCAGTCGTACGGACTCGTGACGCGCCGGCTCGGCCGCTGGAGCGACAGCATCGGCGCCCTGCATGAGGTCGTTCGTCTCGATCCGCTCGTGCCGAACAATTATGTCCTCCTCGCCGAGACGCTCGCGCTCCATCGCGAGCCGTCGAAAGCGATCGAAGTGCTGGATGCGGCTCTCCGGCTCTGGCCCGGCGACACCGGACTCCTGACGCGCAAGATCTACGCGTTGCAGAACTCGGGACAACTGGATCTCGCCGACGTCGAGATCGCGCGTCTGCATCCGGCACGGCTCGACTCGTACGTGCTTTGCGTGCGGCGCACGCAATACGCGATGAGGCGCCAGTTCGCCGAAGGTCTTCGCTACTTCGAGAGCGTTCGCGCACTCCCCGAAGTCGCGAGCTGGAGTGCGGCGGACACGGCGATTCTCGACATCATCCTCGGCGATTTCCGCGGCGAGACCGGCGATGCGAACGGCGCCCGCGACCGTTACGAAGCTGCCTTGCACGCGTTGGAAGCCGTGGTCGAATCCGAACCGGGCGATTCAGGACTCCAGTCGCTGCTGGGTATCGTCTATTCGGGCCTCGGCGACGAGGCAGCGGCGCTGCGTCATGCGAATCGCGCGTCGTCGCAGCGTCCGTTCGCCGACGATCCGATCGGCGGCGCCGACTCGGAGCTGTTGCGCGCGACGGCGCTGGCGCGGCTTGGCGACGCCGACGCGGCCATTCCGGCGCTGGAGCGGCTTCTCGCAGGACCGAGCAACCTCACCGTCGATGTCCTTCGCCTCGACCCGGATTTCGACCGGCTGCGCGGCGATCGCCGCTTCGCGTGGCTCGTCGCGAAGGATTGATCGGCGAGACCGATGCTGCGTGCTCATCGCGAAGAGCACGCAGTCAGCGGCGCGAGATGCAGCGTGCCGTCGAGATTGCGATACGAGCCGGCGAGCACGTTGTCGTCGAATTGGTACGTCAGCGTCGCCGACGAGCAGTCGTCGAAGGTCAGCGTCGCCTGTCCGATACGCATCGTCGTCGTCGCGGGCACGTCGTCGAAGCTGCCGCCGAGCGTCGAGTAGATCGGCACGACGACGCTGCCGCGATTCCCCGCGGAAAGATCGCCCTGCAGCGTGAACCAGTGCTGCGAGGTCGGGTCGTCCAATCCGCCGGCCGGGTCGTAAGTGAACCACGCGCCAAAGACGAGTCCCGATGACGCCGCGGACGACGGCGTGATCGAAAACTCGACGCCTTGTCCACTCGAGGACGGATCGAACCACGCGCCGCTCTGTCTCGTCTCGAAACCGTCGTTGTCGGCGACGTCCGCGCCCGGTGTCGTGCCGGTCGGAAGGATGCAGTCCGCCGGCTGCGGCGTCAGGCGGATCAGGTCGATGCTGCCGCTCATGCCCGCGGACGACGCGCCGCCGGACTGACTGAAGGCATAAGTCAGTTTGGCGTGACTGCAATCGCTGAAGCTGAGGTTCGCCATGCCGACGTCTTCAGGCGTCGTCACGCCGGTCGCGAACGTTCCGCCGGTGTTCGCATAGATGATCAGCGGCACGACGTTCTCGGTCGAGTCGGCGGAACCCTGCAACGTGTACCAGCGCAGCGCGGCCGGATCGTTGGTGACGTTCGTGTCTGCGTCGACGGGTGCGTACGTGAACCACGATACGAAAAACGTGTTCGAGCCTGCGACCTGATCGATGCCGAAGCCCTGGCCGCCTTCGTACGGCGCGTACCAGATGCCGCCGACGCCGGCCTGCAGCGGGTCGATCGTCGCCGGCGGCGACGTCACCGCGTCGACCGCGGCGTCGTGAAGGCCTTCAGGGTTGAATGACCACGCCGTGTAGTGGAACGTATCGTCCGCAGTGACGAGCATATCGACGCCGCAGCCCCCGGCGCTGCACGTCGCGTGCTTGACCAGGTTCGTTTCGCCGGTGGCGGGATCGAGCACGTAGAGCTTGACGCCCGTATAGACGACGGGTTCGCCGTCGGGAGCGACGGTGACGCCGATCTGGAAAGACGGGCCGAAGGTCTGCGTCCACTCGAGAGCGCCGCTGCTGCGCGAGAGGCGAATCACCGTCGGATTGTCGATCGGATCGCCAAGGGCTCCGCCGCCACCCTGGCCCGGTTGCCCGACCAGCATGGAGACGTAGATGCTGCTGCCGTCGGACGCGAGGTTGCCCGCGCTGAACGGTAGATTGGACGCAGCGTCGAGAACGGCGGTGGTCCAGCGTGCGGTACCGTCGGCGGAAACCGACGTAACCAGGGGGACGGCCGCGGCCGCCGAATTCTGTCCCTCGAGAGCGAACGAACCGTCGTCGAGGCATTTCGCCGCGAAGTATTCCGCTCCGTCGACCGCGATCGGATGCGTCCACGCCACCGATCCATCCGGCGCGACGCGGGTGATTTCGACCGGACTTCCGTTGGCGACGAGCCCGACGCTGCCGTCGCTGCACGCTGCGAAGATGGAAGCGGGCGTATCGACATGATGGGTTCCGATGATCTCGAGCGCGGCGTCGAGTGTTGCGACGTCGATGCTTTGCGGCTGACCGAACTGATCGAGCGACGCGTAAACCGCGATCAGTCTCCCGGCCGCGCCGAAACTCAGCGACTCGAGAAGTTCCGACACGCCGTCGACGGGCTGCGGATATCCCGTGGCGAGAACCGAGCCGTCTTCGAGGCTGTGGCACTCGATCATGGACGATGCATTGGGATCCGGATCGTCGAGGAAGTAAGCGGTCTCGCTGCGCGGGCCGTAGATGCAGATGCCGTCCGGACCCAGGGCGAGTCCCGGGAAATACCAGTACCCGTCGGCGGAGACTTTCCAGTCCAGCGATCCCTGCGGCGAAACCGCGCTCAGCGATGTCTTCGAAACGTTGTTGCCGCTCACCAGCGGATCGACCAGTGCGCCGATGTTGTTGGCGAGGAGGAACGCCGTCCCGTCCGCGCCGATCATCGAGGCCGCGCTCTCCACCGTTGCCGGGATCGCCACCGGCGCGAGCGGTCCGCCGGCGAGATGCCCGGAGAGATCGACATGCACGAGGCGCTGGTTCGTCGAGCCGAATCGATCGTAGTCGGCCGGCGCGCCGTTCGTGTAGACGCTGAGCAGCGCGCTCGAATCCGCGAGTGCGGCCATCGAGCCCGTGTAAATGGCCGCGCTGCCGGCGGTGGCGTCGATGTCGGCGGAGTTGACGACGTTGCCTGCGGAATCGAATCGCACCAGAGTTACTTTCGTCGATGTCGCGTCGCCGTTTCCGGTATCGCCGAGGACGAGGACGTCGCCGTTCGGCGCGATCCTCACGGCGGCGTGTCCGTCGACCAGGCTCGAATCCGAGCCGCGGCCTTGCACCGGGACATCGGCTTGTGCGATCAGGGTTTCCGACGGATCGATCTTCTGCAACATGCGATGCGATCCGTCCGCCGACGGCACGTCGTTGAACGACGAGCCGTCGGCGGCGACCGCGAGCCCGCTGGTGCGATCGGCGCCGGGCGCATCGGCGCGCGTCACGCCGATCGCGTGGCCAGCGGGGTCGACGCCGGCGACGACGAGCGTATGGTCCGCGGCTTCACCGGCGACGCGCACGTTGCCGACGCCGTCGATGCCGATCTGGGTGAATTCGCCGCTGCCGGTCGTATCCGTGAACTGCCAGCGCACGCCGCCGTTCGTATCCAGCGCGACGACGGACGGATGCGAGGCTGCGGAATCGTAACCCGCGACATAGGAGCCATCCGCCTTCGCGCCCGCGAGCGACAACGCAACGAAGTTGGCCGGAAGAGCCAGCGGCCCGATGAGACCGCTGCCGTCGCTGCCGATCCTGTAGACCGACACCGAATCCGCCGCGATGCCGGCGCGAGTCGTCAGCCAGAGCGTGCCGCCGCCGTCGCTCGCGAGCGAATCGCACGATTCGCCGACGACGATCTGATCGTAAAACCACTGTAAGGTACCGGACGCCGCACGTTTGCTGACACCGCAGCTGCCGAACGTCGAAGGATCGAACGAGATGGCGGAGGCATAGGCCACTCCGCCGTCGATCGTTTCGACGAGATACGAATTCGTCGAGGACGACGACGCATCGGTATACGCCACCGACCCGTCGGCGCGATAGCGCACGAACCCGTTGCCCCGCGCCCAGACGCCGGCCGAATCGACGACGAAGTTGCTCGGTGCGAAAGCGACGCTCCCGACGGCCGGATCCACATAATCGACGAAACCGCCGAAGCCGGAGTGGAGAAGAGCAGGGCGGCGTATACGGCCGCGCAGCTGCCGGATGTTGCAGCAACGCGCCCGAAGCGCGGTCCGGTCCGATCAAGATCCCTCATGGCGCGCTCTCCGTCGGTGGACACCGTGATCGATGACGGGCCAGCGGCGCGGATCGTCGCATTCTCCGACGCGGGCAACGGCGGGTTCCCGCGCCTCTTCATGCCTTCCGGGCGGATTTTGGCGCGTGCAGAGATGCTTGCCTGCATTGCGGCAGAATATCCGTGACGCCGCACGGTCGAAGGGAGAGGGCATGACGGCAACGAGGCTGCTCCGGCGCCTGCGCGAGCACGACTGGCTCGCCGCGGCGATCGAATTCGTGATCGTCGTGGCCGGCATCCTGCTCGCGCTGCAGGTCAGCAACTGGAACCCGGATCGCGTCGACCGCGAGCGCGGCGCGCGGTTTGCCGTGCGCCTCGAAGCCGAGCTCGCGAGCGACCTGCATTCGATGGACGAAGCGATCGGTTTCTGGGAGCAGGTCGGCGCATACGGCAAGGGCGCGATGGCGCACAGCGAGGATGGCGCGCTCGTCGGGAACAAGGACGCGGCGAAGTTGCTGGAAACCTACCGCGCGTCGACGACGCTTCTCGAGCACCTTCGCGAGTGGATGTCGACGCTGAGGATCAGCGCGATCGTCGTCGCGAGCATGCGCGCGGACGCGAAAGCGCTCGCCGATGCATTGAAGCGAACGGCGGTTTCGCCTTAGCGTGAAGGATCATGGCTCCCTGCAAATCCA
>DASZWL010000143.1:0-20817 GCA_035546695.1 Rhodanobacteraceae bacterium
GCTGCGTGACGCGCTCGAATCGCATGCGCGCATAGGGTGGGCTTCAGCCCACCACCGCGTTACACGCGACTTGGAAGCGATGGTGGGCTGAAGCCCACCCTATAGGCTCGTCGTTCGGTTGAAGGTTCGCTTCCTGCTTCGTGAGCGCGCGGCTCTTGAAACGGCAGGTTCGATCGCCAGTCAAGACGTCGCCTTGCGGCGTTTCGCCGGCTCACGTTAAATTGCGCGTTCGCCTGGTGCGGGGTGGAGCAGTCGGGCAGCTCGTCGGGCTCATAACCCGAAGGTCGTAGGTTCAAATCCTACCCCCGCTACCACTTTTAGCCGACTCGGCGCGATGACTTACGGTCTCGCGCCGATGTCGTTTCCGGCGTCGGGAAATCCTTCGGCGCCGAAGCCGGGCATCCTCGCGGCCCTTGTTGCGCCCGGACGATGCCCCCACTATCATCCGCGGCTCGGCTGACGGCGGGGCCGCTTTCAGAGGGCGCCGGAACGGGTTTTCGGACCCGTTTCCTGTTCAGTCAGCGCAGGATGCGCGGCTTGCCGATGTTGGGATGCAAGACAACGGCGGACTACGGAATGGGCCTTGCGCCCATTTTTTTTTCCCGTTTTTCGGCGCGCGAGTTCGCCGATTCGAACGGAGACGGGTTTATTTGAAAAGTGCGGCCAGGATGGCCGCTCTGTTCTTGGCGATCAGGGAGGATCGCAAAACCTATGAAAGAAGACGAGCTCAACGCATTGCTGATGCCACTGATCGCAGACCTCGGCCTCGAGCTCGTCGGCATCGAGTTCAGTCCGGGCCGCGGCGGCAGCCTGTTGCGCGTCTACGTCGACGCGCCGGACCGGCCGGTCACGATCGACGACTGCGAGCGCGCGAGCCGCGAGATCTCGGCGCTGCTCGACGTCAACGATCCGGTCGCCGGACGCTACACGCTCGAAGTGTCGTCGCCGGGGCTCGACCGGCCGCTGTTCACGCCGGCGCAGTTCGAGCGCTTCGTCGGCGAGGAAGTGAAGATCAACGTCAACCTGCCGATCGACGGTCGCCGCCGCTTTCACGGCACGATCCGGTCGATCGAAGGCGACCGCATCACGATCGAGCAGGACGGCGAGCCCGTCACGATCGTGCATGCGAACGTCGCGAAAGCGCGCCTCGCGCCGGATTATGCGGCGCTCGGGCTTGCGGCCGCGAAGAGCGAATACGAGGAAAGTCGCGCAAAGAAGCGAGGCAAGAGGAAATGAGCGCCGCCACGGCAAGAACATCGAAAGCACGAAAGACCCGTTCGGACGAGAATGCTGCGTCCGAGGTAGCACACAAGATGAGCAAGGAGCTCCTGCTCGTCGTCGACGCGGTCGCGAACGAGAAGGGTGTGCCGAAGGCCGTCATCTTCGACGCGATGGAGGCCGCGCTCGCTTCGGCTGCGAAGAAGCGCTATCTCGACCAGGACGTCGCCGTGCGCGTCGCGATCGATCGCGACTCGGGCGACTACGAGACGTTCCGGCGCTGGGAAGTCGTTCCCGACGACATCGTCATGGAGTCACCGGATCGCATGATCCGCCTCATGGACGCGGTCGACGAGAAGCCCGGCATCGACGTCGGCGGCTTCGTCGAGGAGCAGATCGAGAATCCGGAGTTCGGCCGCATCGCGGCGCAGGCGGCGAAGCAGGTCATCGTGCAGCGCGTGCGCGAGGCCGAGCGCGCGCAGGTCGTCGACGCGTACAAGGATCGCGTCGGCGAGCTCATCACCGGCATCGTCAAGCGCGTCGAGCGCGGCAACATCTCTCTCGATCTCGGCGGCAACGCCGAGGCGTTCGTGCCGCGCGATCGCGCGATTCCGCGCGAATCGGTGCGCGCGGGCGATCGCCTGCGCGGCTATCTCTACGAAGTGAAGGCCGAATTGCGCGGCCCGCAGCTGTTCGTCTCGCGCACGGCGCCCGAACTGATGATGGAGCTCTTCAAGCTCGAAGTGCCCGAAGTCGGTCAGGGCCTCGTCGAGATCAAGGCCTGCGCGCGCGATCCGGGCGATCGCGCCAAGATCGCCGTGCTCGCGCACGACCATCGCACCGATCCGATCGGCGCGTGCATCGGCATGCGCGGCTCGCGCGTCCAGGCCGTGTCGAACGAATTGAACGGCGAGCGCATCGACATCGTGCTCTGGAACGACAGCCCCGCGCAGTTCGTCATCAACGCGATGGCGCCGGCCGAGGTGCAGTCGATCATCGTCGACGAAGAGAAGCACTCGATGGACATCGCCGTCGCCGAGGACAAGCTCTCGCAGGCGATCGGTCGCGGCGGTCAGAACGTGCGCCTCGCGAGCAAGCTCTCGGGTTGGCAGCTCAACGTCATGACCGCTGACCAGGTGCGCCAGAAGAGCGAGGCCGAGCAGGAAGCGGCTCGCGCGCTGTTCATGGAGAAGCTCGAGGTCGACAACGAGATCGCGCAGATCCTCGTGCAGGAAGGCTTTTCGAGCGTCGAGGAAATCGCTTACGTGCCGACGGCCGAGCTCCTCGGCATCGAAGGCTTCGACGAGGACATCGTCGAGGAGCTTCGCGCCCGCGCTCGCGACGCGCTCCTCACCGACGCGTTGCAGGTCGAAGAGGATATCGAAGACCACAAGCCGGCCGACGATCTCGTCGCCGTCGAAGGCATGGACGAGGAGACGGCGTTCGCGCTCGCGCAGCACGGAATCATCACGCGCGAGAACCTCGCCGACCTCGCCACCGACGAGCTGATGGAGTTCGCGATCGACGGGCTCGACGAGGAAAAAGCCGCGGCGCTGATCATGGCCGCGCGCGAGGCGGTGTCGTCCTGATTCGAAGCATGCGCAAGGAACGAGGTAACGGCAGCCGGACGACGTCATGCCCGCGAAGTCGGGCGTCCATCGCGAAGGCGACAAGGATTCCCGCGTTCGCGGGAATGACGGTCTCGAGGCGGGTCCTGGGTCAGGGAGTACATTGATGTCGGACGTTACGATCAAGCAGCTGGCCAAGGTGCTCGGCACGCCGATCGACAAGCTGCTCGCGCAGCTCGCCGAGGCGGGCATGAAGTTCACCGACCCGGAGCAGGTCATCAGCAGCACCGAGAAGGTGAAGCT
Source organism: Rhodanobacteraceae bacterium (assembly GCA_035546695.1). GTDB lineage: Bacteria > Pseudomonadota > Gammaproteobacteria > Xanthomonadales > Rhodanobacteraceae > Dokdonella_A. The sequence goes on from DASZWL010000143.1 coordinate 3,090, forward strand.
GCTCGGATTCCTGCGCCGCACGCACGGCAAGCGCGAGGCGCCCGTCGAGTCCAGCTCCGCGCCGCGGCAGATCACGCTGAAGCGGCGTACGGTCAGCGAGATCACGGTGACGCCGGGACAGCGCGGCGCGCAGGCGAAGACCGTCAACGTCGAGGTGCGCCAGAAGCGCACCTACGTCAAGCGCAGCGTCGTCGAGGAAGAGGCGAACGCGCAAGTCGATCCCGAGCGCGAGGAAGCACTGAAGAAGCTCGAAGAATCGCAGCTCAAGCGCGAGACCGAGGAAGCCGCGCGCGCCGAGGCCGATCGCCGCCGCCAGGAAGAGGACGCGAAGCTTCGCGCCTCCGAGGAAGCGCGCAAGAAAGCCGCCGAAGACGAAGCGCGCCGCAAGGCCGACGAGGAAGCCAAGACCAAGCGCGACACCGATGCGCGTCCGCCGCGCCGCGACGCAGCCGCTCCGGCGGCGCCGGCGCGCGAGGCCGAGCGTCCGCGTCACGATCGCGGCCGCGAAGCCGAGGCGCCGCACAAACATCGCCAGAAAGTGCACGGCTCGCATCGCATGCCGTCCGGCGGCGACGCCGATACCGAGGAAGCCGGCGGCGCCGCGCGCTATTTCGGCGCGGAGCTGCATCTTTCGCAGGAAGGCAGCGCGCGACGCACGGGCCGCAAGAAGCCGCGCTCGCGACAGGTCGAGCCGGCGCGTTCGGGCCCCGCGCACGCGTTCTCGCGTCCGACCGCGCCGGTCGTTCGCGAAGTCGCCGTCGGCGATTCGATCACGGTCGCCGATCTCGCCGCGAAGCTGGCCGTCAAGGGCGCCGACGTCGTCAAGCAGCTCTTCAAGATGGGCGTCATGACGACGATCAACCAGGTCATCGACCACGACACCGCCGTGCTCGTCGCCGAAGAGCTCGGCCACAAGGTCGTGCGCGCGGCCGATACGAGCGCCGAAACGACGCTGCTCGCACAGACCGGCGCCGCGGCCGACGAAGGCGATCTCGCGCCGCGTCCGCCGGTCGTCACGATCATGGGTCACGTCGACCACGGCAAGACTTCGCTGCTCGACTACATCCGCCGCACGAAAGTCGCGGCGGGCGAGGCGGGCGGCATCACGCAGCACATCGGCGCGTATCACGTCGATACGCCGAAGGGCGTCGTCACGTTCCTCGACACGCCGGGCCACGCGGCGTTCTCGTCGATGCGCGCTCGCGGCGCGCAGTCGACCGACATCGTCGTGCTCGTCGTGGCGGCCGACGACGGCGTCATGCCGCAGACGGTCGAGGCGATCCAGCACGCACGCGCCGCGAAGGTGCCGCTGTTGGTCGCGATGAACAAGATGGATAAACCCGAGGCGAACCCGGACAACGTCAAGCAGGGTCTCGTGCAGCACGAAGTCGTTCCCGAAGAGTGGGGCGGCGACGTGCAGTTCGTGCCGGTGTCGGCGAAGACCGGCGAGGGCGTCGACAATCTTCTCGACGCGATCCTCGTGCAGTCCGAGGTCATGGAGCTGAAGGCGCGTCCGGACGGCCGCGCATCGGGCGTCGTGATCGAGTCGAGCCTCGACAAGGGCCGCGGTCCGGTGGCGACCGTGCTCGTGCAGCAGGGCATGCTGAAGAAGGGCGACTTCCTCGTCTGCGGCGTCGAATACGGCCGCGTGCGCGCGCTCTTCGACGAGACCGGCAAGCAGGTCGACGAAGCGGGTCCGTCGATTCCGGTGCAGGTGCTCGGCCTTTCGGGCGTGCCGAACGCGGGCGACGATTTCGTCGTCGTCGCGGACGAGCGTCTCGCGAAGGACGTCGCGCAGCAGCGCCAGCATCAGCGTCGCGAGTCGCGCCTCGTCAAGCAGGCCGGCAACCGCATGGAAGACATCATGGCCCAGATGGGCGAGGGCCAGGGCCAGCAGACGCTCAACATCGTCGTCAAGGCCGACGTGCAGGGCTCGGCCGAGGCATTGCGCGACGCGCTGACCGCGATCACGACCGACGCGATCAAGATCAACGTGATCGCATCGGGCGTCGGCGGCATCACGGAATCGGATGCGACGCTCGCGGCCGCGTCGAAAGCCGTCATCATCGGCTTCAACGTGCGCGCGGACGCGTCGGCGCGCAAGGTCATCGAAGCGAACGGACTCGACCTTCGCTACTTCTCGATCATCTACGACGTCATCGACCAGGTGAAGCAGGTCGCGTCGGGTTTGCTCGGCACCGAGGTGCGCGAGGAGATCATCGGCGTCGCGCAGGTGCGCGAGGTGTTCCGCTCGTCGAAGTTCGGCGCGATCGCGGGCTGCATGGTCATCGAGGGTCGGGTCGAGCGGCACAAGCCCATCCGCGTCTTGCGCGACAACACGGTGATCTTCCAGGGCGAGCTCGAATCGCTCCGCCGCTTCAAGGAAAACGTCGACGAGGTGCGCAACGGCATGGAGTGCGGCATCGGCGTCAAGCAGTACAACGACGTGAAGCCGGGGGATCAGATCGAGTGCTTCGAGCGCATCGAAGTTGCTCGGACGTTGTGAAAATGGGAATAGAGAATCGGGAGTGGGGAATCGAATAGCGATTCCCCCCCCATTTCCCGATTCCCCATTCTCGATTCCCATGCCCACCAAATCCTTCACCCGCACCGACCGCATCTCCGTCCAGCTCCGCAAGGAGCTCGCGCTGCTCGTGCACGCCGCCGTGCGCGATCATGCGCTGCCGTCTGTCAGCGTGTCGGACGTCGAGACGACGAAGGATCTCGATGTCGCGACGGTCTGGGTGACTACGCTCGTTCCCGATCAGGCGAAGGAAGCGACGAAGGCGCTCAACGAGATGTCGAAGGAGTTCCGGCGCGAGCTGTCGCGGACGCTCAGCATTCGGCGCGTGCCGGAGCTTCGGTTCAAGTACGACGATTCGGTCGACAAGGGCGAGCGCATCGAGTCGTTGTTGCGCGACGATCGCGGCGCAAAAAACTAGCGCTCGTCGTCCCGGCGCATGCCGGGACCCAGCTTTCGCGCCGTTAAAAGCTGGATTCCGGCCTTCGCCGGAATGACGAAGTTGAAGGCGCGAACCCGGCACGACCGCCGCGATGAAACGCAAAGACACCCGCGACGTCCACGGCATCCTGCTCTTCGACAAGCCGCAGGGTTTCTCGTCGAACCAGGCCTTGCAGATCGTCCGCCGCCTCTACGGCGCGGCGAAAGCCGGTCACACCGGCAGCCTCGATCCGCTCGCGACCGGACTGCTCCCGATCTGCTTCGGCGAGGCGACGAAGATCGCGGGACTCCTGCTCGGCTCGCGCAAGGCCTACGTCACCGAGGCGAAGCTCGGCGCGACGACCGAAACCGACGACGCCGAAGGCCGGATCGTCGAGACGCGCGAAGTGAGTTCGCTCGACGATGCGTCGATAGAATCGGCGCTCGCGTCGCTGACCGGCCGGATCCGACAGGTTCCGCCGGCGTACTCGGCGATCAAGCAGGGCGGCGAGCCGCTCTATCGCCGTGCGCGCCGCGGAGAGACGGTCGAAGTGCCGGTCCGCGAAGTCGACGTCCATGCGTTTCGTCTCGTCGGAAGAACGCCGACCGTGCTGATGCTCGAAGTCGAATGCGGATCGGGCACGTACGTCCGCAGCCTCGTGCGCGATCTCGGCGAGCGGCTCGGCTGCGGCGCGCATGTCGTCTCGCTGCGGCGGCTCTGGGTCGAACCGTTCCTCGCGCCACGGATGACCGGGCTCGAAACGCTGCGAAGCCTCGCCGAAACCGGCGGAAGGGACGCGCTGGACGCGCTGCTGATGCCGCTGGAAGAAGGTCTCTCCGGCTATCCGCGCATCGCGATCGACGAGGCCGCTGCCGCTCGCCTGCGTCACGGACAAGCCGTGCCGATGCCCGACGCGACTCCGGGCCGGCTCGTCGCGCTCGATCCCGCCGGCAAGGCGGTCGCGCTGGTCGAGAGCGCCGGCGGCCGGCTCCGGTCGCTGCGCGGCTTCAATCCGGCCCCGGCCGCTGCGGTGCGGGATCGGCCGGCGTAAACGCTTGTTTTGCCGATACTCCGCCGGCTAAAATATCTTGTTCACCGCAGCACGACTGTCCCCACCCGCGGGGCTTGCGAAGAGCCACACGCGCGCGGCGCCTTCCGCCACGTATCGCCGAGCGGCTTTTCGCAAGTCTCGCCGTTTTTCAGGATTCGAAGATGTCTCTCTCGAACGAACAGACCAGCAAGATCATTGCGGATTACCGCCGCGCCGCCAACGACACGGGCTCGCCCGAAGTCCAGGTTGCGCTGCTTTCCGCGCGCATCGAACACCTCACCAAGCATTTCGCGGATCACGAGAAGGATCACCACTCGCGCCGCGGCCTGCTCAAGATGGTCAATCAGCGTCGCCGTCTTCTCGGTTATCTCAAGAACAAAGACGGTGATCGCTACAAGACGCTCATCGAGCGCTTGGGTCTCCGTCGCTAAGCATCGCATCACATCCGCCGTCATGCCCGCGAAAGCGGGCATCCATTTTTCCGACAGGCAACATGGATTCCCGCTTTCGCGGGAATGACGACACCCGCGGTTTCAAACGCGATCGCAAGATCGCCGAAGCGCGTCCATGGGGCCGAGCTTCGTCAATCAGGAAAAATATAACGTGGCAAAAGTCACCAAGTCGTTCCGCTACGGAAATCACGACGTCACGCTCGAAACGGGCGAGATCGCCCGCCAGGCCGGCGGCGCCGTCATGGTCAGCATGGGCGGCACGGTCGTCCTCGTCACCGCAGTCGCCGCGGCGAAGGCGCGCGAAGGGCAGGATTTCTTCCCGCTCACCGTCGACTACCAGGAAAAGTTCTATTCCGCCGGCCGCATTCCGGGCGGCTTCTTCAAGCGCGAAGGCCGTCCGACCGAGAAGGAGACGCTGACCTCGCGCCTCATCGATCGTCCGGTGCGTCCGCTGTTCCCCGAGGAATTCAAGAACGAAGTGCAGGTCATCGCGACCGTGCTCTCGATGAATCCCGAGGTCGACGGCGACATCCCCGCGCTGCTCGGTGCGTCGGCCGCGCTGACGCTGTCGGGCGTGCCGTTCAAGGGTCCGATCGGCGCCGCGCGCGTCGGTTATGCGAACGGCCAGTATCTGCTCAACCCGACGCAGACCGAGCTCAAGACGTCCGATCTCGATCTCGTCGTCGCCGGCACGGCCAACGCCGTGCTGATGGTCGAATCCGAAGCGAAGCTTTTGAGCGAAGACGTCATGCTCGGCGCCGTCATGTTCGGCCATCGCGAGATGCAGAAGGCGATCAACGCGATCGGCGAGCTCGCGGTCGAAGCCGGCAAGCCGTCGTGGAACTGGCAGCCGCCGGCGCGCAACGACGATCTCGTCGCCGCGCTGAAGGGTGCGATCGGCAACAGCCTCGTCGAGGCTTTCCAGATCCGCGACAAGCTGCAGCGCCGCGACGCGATCGCCGCGCTCAAGAAGGACGCGCTGGAATCGCTCGCCGCGACGGCCGAAGCGAAAGGCTGGGCCGCCGCCGATCTCGCGAAGGAATTCGCCGATCTCGAATACACGACGATGCGCCAGGGCGTCCTCAAGACCAAGCAGCGCATCGACGGCCGCAACCTCGACGACATCCGCCCGATCACGGTGCGCGTCGGCGTGTTGCCGCGCACGCACGGCTCGGCGCTGTTCACGCGCGGCGAGACGCAGGCGCTCGTGACCGTCACGCTCGGCACCGCGCGCGACGCGCAGATCGTCGACGCGCCGGAAGGCGAGTCGAAGGATCCGTTCCTGTTCCACTACAACTTCCCGCCGTTCTCGGTCGGCGAGACCGGCCGCATGGCGGGTCCGAAGCGTCGCGAAATCGGCCACGGACGCCTCGCCAAACGCGGCGTGCAGGCCGTCAAGCCGACGATGGAAGCGTTCCCATACGTCGTGCGCGTCGTCTCGGAGATCACCGAGTCGAACGGCTCGTCGTCGATGGCGTCGGTCTGCGGATCGTCGCTCGCGATGATGGACGCCGGCGTGCCGCTGACGGCGCCGGTCGCCGGCATCGCGATGGGCCTCGTCAAGGAAGGCGGCGATTTCGTCGTGCTGAGCGACATCCTCGGCGACGAGGATCACCTCGGCGACATGGATTTCAAGGTCGCCGGCACGTCGAACGGCGTCTCCGCGCTGCAGATGGACATCAAGATCGACGGCATCACCGAAGAGATCATGCGCACGGCGCTCGATCAGGCCAAGCGCGGACGCCTGCACATCCTCGGCGAGATGGCGAAAGTCATCTCGACCTCGCGCAGCGAGATGAGCGAGTACGCGCCGCGCCTCCTGACGATGAAGATCCATCCGGACAAGATCCGCGAAGTCATCGGCAAGGGCGGCGCGACGATCCGCTCGATCACCGAAGAAACCGGCACGACGATCGACATCAGCGACGACGGCACCGTCGTCATCGCCTCGGTGAACCGCGAAGCCGCGGACGCCGCGAAGAAGCGCATCGAGCAGATCGTCTCCGACGTCGAGCCGGGCCGCATCTACGAGGGCAAAGTCGCCAAGCTGATGGATTTCGGCGCGTTCGTGACGATCCTTCCGGGCAAGGACGGACTCGTGCACGTCTCGCAGATTTCGAACGAGCGCGTCGAGAAGGTTTCCGACAAGCTCAAGGAAGGCGACATCGTCAAGGTCAAGGTGCTCGAGGTCGACAAGCAGGGCCGCATCCGCCTGTCGATGAAGGCGGTGGCCGAGGAAGAGAAGGGCGCGGCATAAGCGCCGGCACAAGCGTTACGGAAAAAGGCGGGCCTCGGCCCGCTTTTTTTCGTCTCCGTCATTCCGGCGGAAACCGGTAATCCATTCTGTCTCTCGTCGCCAAGATCGAATTGGATCCCGGTTTTCGCCGGGATGACAGAGTCAATTCGTGGCGCGCGATCCGTGACTCGTCGTCCCCGCGAAAGCGGGGACCCAGCGTCTTTCGCGTAAGCGCACAAAGGCGCTAGGTTCCCGCTTTCGCGGGAACGACGAATGTTGCCGTGTCAGCCCGCATTCGTCATCGCCCCAAGCCGCACCACGCGCTGCAACGTCTCGCCGTTCCGGACGATCGTCAGCGTCACCGGATGACCGGCCTTCTCGCGCAACTGGTTCTGGAAATCCGTGCGATCGACGATCGCCTTGCCGTCGCACTTCAGCACGATGTCGCCGGTCAAAAGGTTCGCTCGCGACGCCGGCGAATCGCCGACGATCGTGCCGATCGCGACGCCGCCGCCGGTGCCGAGCGCGCTCATCTCGGCGGGTCGCAGATCGCGGAACGTCGCGCCGAACGGCAGCTTGAAGCGCACGTAGTACGCGACGGTCGTCTCGGTCGAGCTCGCATCTGCGGGATAGACGATCAGGCGATCCGCTCCGACGCGCTGGCCCTGGCGCAGCGCTTTCTCGCGCATGCCGGCATCATCGGCCGCGAAGCGCGACGTGCCGATGCGCATGTAGCTTTGCAAGCGGAGCCGCTTCTCTTCGGCGCCGATATTCCTGCCGTCGGCGATCTCGGGCTCGGCCGGCGGCGGCGCGGCACGAAGGTCGGCGACGAGCGCCGGCTCGCGGCCGGTCACGGTCTCGTACTGTCCGGTCTCCTCGGGCGGCAGCGGCTGCGGAGAAGGCTCCGTCGTCGTGTGCGACACGGTCGCGCAACCGGCGATCGCAAGCACGAGAAACAGCGCGAGCGAGCGAATGCCCGAAAGCGGGAGAGCGATGGCGGCGTGGGCGCGAATCGGATTCGTTTTCATGCGCGGGAGAATGCCCTGACGGAGCTGACTGGCGACCGACGAAAACGGGCGATCTTGCGTTCTCGCGAGGTCCGTTCTATACGCCGGGCGACGATCGGCGGGAAGGGTAACCGTGTCGCTGCTCCGCATCTATCTTCGCGTGCTCGGCCTGCTCGCTCCCGAAAAAGGTCTCGCGATGCTGCTCGCGCTCGCGAACCTCGCGCTCGCCGGCGTCTATTTCCTCGAGCCGTGGCTGTTCGGCCGCGTCGTCGACGCGCTGGCGGGCTCGAAATCGGCCGAGGCGTGGCGGTTGATCCTGATGTGGGCCGGCGTCGGCTTCGGCGGCGTCGCGGCGAGCGTCTGGGTCTCGCTGCACGCCGATCGCCTAGCGCACCGCCGCCGGCAGGCCGCGATCGCGCAGTTCTTCGAGCACGCGATCGCGCTGCCGCTCGCGTTCCACGGCGAGCATCACACGGGGCGCCTCCTGCGCATCATGCACAACGGTAGCGGCAACCTGTTCGGGCTCTGGCTCGGTTTCTTCCGCGAGCATCTCGCGACGCTGCTCTCGATCCTCGTGATGATTCCGCTCGCGCTCTGGATCAACTGGAAGCTCGCGCTCTTGATGGTCGTGCTGATGGCGAGCTTCGCGACGTTCAACGCGATCGCGATGCGCCGCACGCACGCGCGCCAGGGCGAGGTCGAGGAATTGCACCACGAGATCAGCGAGCGTGCCGGCGACGTGCTCGGAAACGTGCTCGTCGTGCAGAGCTTCACGCGACACGCCGACGAGGTCGTCGCGATCCGCGAGATGATGAAGCGCGCGCTCGCCGCGCAGTATCCGGTGCTGCGCGGCTGGGCCGTGCTCTCGGTGTTCAACCGTGCGGCATCGACGCTGACGATCGTCGCGATCTTCGCGCTCGGTGCGTCGCTCAATGCGAAAGGCGAAGTCACGGTCGGCAACATCGTGAGCTTCGTCGGGTTCGCGATGATGCTGATCGGCCGGCTCGAGCAGTTCGCGGGATTCATCTCCGGCCTTTTCTTCCAGACGCATTCGCTCGGCGATTTCTTCGCCGTGCTCGATGCGAAGGAAGGCCTGCACGAGAAGCCCGGCACGCCCGATCTGCCGCGCGACGTGCGCGGCGAGGTTGCGTTCGAGAACGTCTCGTTCGGCTACGACGCCGCGCGTCCTGCGCTGAGGAATCTCAGCTTCCGCGTGCGCGCGGGCGGCACCGTCGCGCTGGTCGGACCGACCGGCGCCGGCAAGACGACGGCGCTGTCGCTGCTCTACCGCGCGTATGATCCGAGCGAGGGACGCATCACGATCGACGGCATCGACATCCGCGACGTCTCGCTCGAATCGCTGCGCCGGCACATCGCGGTCGTGTTCCAGGATCCCGGTCTTTTCTACCGCTCGATCGCGGACAATCTTCGCATCGGCGATCCCGACGCGACGCACGAGGAGATCGAGGAAGCCGCGCGCGCCGCCGAGGCGCACGCGTTCATCGTCGTCAAGCCGGATGGTTACTCGACGCTCGTCGCCGAGCGCGGCCGCTCGCTCTCGGGCGGCGAGCGCCAGCGCCTCGCGATCGCGCGCGCGATGCTGAAGGATGCGCCGATCCTGATCCTCGACGAAGCGACGAGCGCGCTCGACAATGCGACCGAGGCGCGCATCCAGCGCGCGCTGAACAAGCTGACGAAGGACCGCACGACGTTCGTGATCGCGCATCGGCTTTCGACCGTGCGCAACGCCGACACGATCCTCGTGCTGAAGGACGGCGAGCTCGTCGAAGAGGGTCGCTACGACGAGCTGGTCAGACTCGGCGGGCTCTTTGCAGAGCTCGACGGCCAGGGCCGCTTCGTCGCCGACGCCGAGCTTCCGGCCGACGAGGCCGCGGCCGAGACCTTCGGCTGACGCGAACCGCGCCGTGGTCTGGCATGCTATCGGTACGGCGCGTCGTGGCGCCGGCTGTCCGCGCGATTCGGAAAGAACCCGCGCCCGAATCCGCCTGCATCATGTCTTCGTTCCGCTTCGCCGACTACGAGCTGATCATCGAGACGCGCCGCCTGCTCCGCGCCGGCGAGGACGTCGCGATCGGCGCGCGCGCGTTCGAGACCATCGTCTATCTGATGCAGAACCGCGATCGCGCGGTCGGGCGCGACGAGCTTTTGTCCGCGGTCTGGGGCCGCGTCGATGCCGGTGACGCGACGCTTGCGCAGGCGATCCTGAAGGCGCGCCGCGCGCTAGGCGACGACGGCAATGCGCAGAATTGCATCCGCACGGTCGCACGCTACGGCTATCAATGGGTCGCGCCGACGGCGGAGTCGATCGACAGCGAGATGCACGTTGCAGCGTTTCGGGACGACTCGGTCGCGACGGCAACGATCGAAAGCGCTAGTGACGATCATCGCGACCGCATCGCGGAGACCGCGGCGATCGCACCGCCCGGGAACACAGTACGATCCGCCCGAGCGAAGGTCTCCGCGATACGTCTTGTCGCCATCGCGGTCGCCATCGTCGTCGCGGTCTCGATGTTCGCGATTCTCCGGTCGAAGTTCGCGGTTGCACCGTCGACCGCTGCGTCGTCGACCGACGCGGCGCATTCGCCGATACCGGCGCGCGCCAAAGGTGTCGTTCCGGGCCTGATCCTCGTCACGCCGACACGCGTCGACAGCGCATCGGCCGACGATGGCTGGATGCGGCTCGGCGTCATGTCGCTCGCATCGCAGGCGCTGTCCGGCGTCGCGGGGCACGCGGTCGTGCCGGACGAGACGACGCTCGCGGCCGTCGCGCACGCCGGAGCCGATTCCGGCGTCGAGCCGCTGCGCGCCGCGACCGGCGCGTCGATCGTCATCGCGTCCGAAGCGAGCCGCGTGGGCGAGGACTGGCGACTCGACGCGCCCGTCTTCAACGCCGACGGCAGCGCCGAGATCGTCAGCGCGCGCGCGCGCGATCCGGTTGCGGCGGCGACGAATCTCGCCGGCAACCTGCGCGAGATGCTCGCGCCCGAAGACGGCGCATCCGGCGAGACGATCGCGCCCGACGTGCTCGCGCTCGCGGCGCGCATGAAGGCGGCCGTGCTCGAGGCGCAGAACGGCCGCGCGCTCGCGCTGCTCGAAAAAGCGCCGAAAGCGGTCGCGCAGGCACCGCAGATCGTGCTGATCGAAGCCGAGGCACTGACGCAGCTCGGCAAGCCGGATCAGGCGATCGGCGTGCTGCGTCCGCTCGTCGACGGCGCCGCCGTGCTTTCGCCGCCGCCGCACTGGTTGCCGGCTGCGTGGACCGCGCTCGGCGACAGCGAGCTCGCGCGCGGACATCCGGCCGATGCCGAAGCGTATTTCCGCCGCGCGATCCAGCTCGAAGACGTCGCCGACCGGCGCAGCCGCGGCATGGCCTGGCGCGGGCTCGGCATCGCGCAAGTCGTGCGCAACGATCTCGACGGCGCGGAGCAGAGTTATCTGCGCGCGCGACTCGAGCTCGAACCGGTCGGTGATCGCCTGCTGCTCGCGCGCGTGACCGACGGTCTCGCCTACATCGCATCGACGCGCGGACGCATCGCCGATGCGCTGATCCTCTACGAGCAGGCCGCCGAGATGGGCGCCGCTGCGGGACTCAACGAGACCGAGCTTGGATCGCGGCTCAACGTCGCGCAGTCGCATCACTATCTCTTGCATCACGCGGTTGCGCTCGAAAAGCTGCGCGCGCTGTTGCCGCGCATCCAGGCCGTCGACTATCCGGCGCTGCACCGCTTCGGCTCGATCGCGTATGCGTACGCGCTGATCGAGACCGGCGCGTTCGGCGAGGCGAAAGCCGAGCTCGCGCGACTCGAAGCGAGCCCGCATGCCGATGCCGCGACCGACGCCGTCATCGACGTGCGGCTCGACGAGGCCGAGATCGATCTCGCGCTTGGCGATGCCGCTTCGGCGATCCGCCTCGCGAGCGCCGTGCGCGCCGATCGCGATCCGGCGAACAATCCCGATCGGCCGCTCGAAGCCGTCGCCGTGCTGCTCTCGGCTTATCTCGAAGCCGGCGATCGGAAGTCCGCGGCGGCGCTCGCGGCCGATGCGAGCGCGTGGACGATTCCGAACGCGAGCGCGCCGGCTCGCGTGCGCGCGCATGTCGCGCGCGCGCGATGGGCGGCGGCGACGCACGATGCGGCCGGCGCGCTCGATCATTACCGTCAGGCACTTTCGCTCGCTCGCGCGTTCGGCGCGCCGCTCGTGCTGCGCGATGCGGCCGTTCCGTATGCCGAGTTCCAGCTCGCGGCCGGCGCGGTCGATGTCGCGCGCGAAACGGCGAGCATCGTCGGCCCGTATGCCGAGGACGATTTCTCGGTCGCGCTGCTGATGGCGCGCGTCGCGGCCGCCGCGCACGACGAGGCGCTCGCGCGCTCGTATTTCGAGACGGCCCGAAGGCTCGCCGGGGAGCGGTGGACGCCCTCGCTGGACGGCGAGGCACGGCTTGCGGGACTCGGCGTCGAACGACCGGCCGCCGAGCCCCGCGCCGCTGCCGGTGGTTGATCGCGCTCGGGCGGCTCCGGCTAGAATGCCGTGTCCTCGCGGCGCGGATCTCGGGAGAATCGAATGCGACTCGGCGGCTGGCTCGTTGCGGCAATGGTAATCGTGGCGCTTTCGGGCAGCGTGCAGGCCGATCCGCCGCTCGATCCCGCGGTCGAGGCGCGGATCAAGGCGCTGGAGCAGCGCGTCGCGCAGCTCGAGAACCGGCTGACGGCGGTCGTCAACGCGCAGAAGGCGGCGGCGACGGCGTCGACCGCGACGCCGGCCGCTCCGGAACCCGGCGCGGCGGCCGCATCGACCTCGTCGCTGCGCTTGGCGCCGGCGGTGCCGAGCTCGGTCGCGCTCGCGCGCTGGAAGGATCCGGCCGCGTGGTCGCTGCTCAAGATCGGCATGAGCTGGAGCCAGGTGACGGGCGTGCTCGGCTCGCCCGGCGACAAGACGACCGGCGTGTTCGGCGACGTCTGGTTCTATCCCGATTCGAGCGGCGGCCGCGTCGTGTTCGATCGCGACAGCCGCGTCTCGAGCTGGGCCGCGCCGGGACACTAGCGCGCGTCTCGCAGCGAGTCGAACGATCTCTTTATGCGCGTCATCTATGCGCGTCATCCCGGCGAAGGCTGGGATCCAGCTTTGAGACTCCCCCAAGCTGGATCCCGGCCTTCGCCGGGATGACGAGAAGCAGACGGACATGGATGGACCGTTTTGCGCGCCAGGTCGTTGATTTCCGACGCGCGGTGATCGATCGGAAATCGAATTCGAATCGATCGTTGATGCCCGCGCATCCCGCCGATGCGAGACTCCGGGCGACCCGCGATGGGTCGTCAGGAGAAATCGGGATGCGCAATCTGTTCATGGGGGCGACGTTGGCGGCGATCCTGTCGCTCGGCGTCGGAATGACGTCGGCAGCGACCGCGGGCGAGGGCATCGATCTCGCCGTCACGCTCGGCTACGACCCGACGCCGGGCGCGTGCGGCACCGATACGACGCTCGAAGCGACACGCGGCGATCAGATCAACTACTGCTACGTTGTCACGAACGGCACGTCGGTCCCGCTGACGTTCCATTCGCTGCAGGACGACGTCACCGGATCGATCTTCACCGATCTCCCCGAGACGATCGCGCCCGGCGCGAGCTATCAGTACAACCGCCTCGTCGTCGCGACCGATTCCGTGGCGCCGACGTCGACGTGGACGGCTTACGATGTCAATCCCGCGTATGTCCACGAGGACGGGACGATCGAGTCCGACGTCCTCTTCGCCGATGGTTTCGACGGCGGCGCACCGCCGTCCGCGTTCATCGACATCTCCGGCACCGGAACGAATCTCCAGCTCAACGACGACGATTTCGCGTACGTTCCGATCGGATTTCCGTTCACGTTCTACGGCGAGACCGGCGAGAACCTCACGGTCAGCAACAACGGCGGCATCCTGTTCGCACCGCCGGGCCTGCGCGGCCGCATCGGTTATCTCAGCCCTGTCAACCGCACGCTGCCCGATCGCATGATCGGACCTGCGATCCTGCCGTTCTGGGACGACATCCAGCAGGATTACATCGACGGCATCGGCAACGTGTTCATCGAGACGCAAGGCGAGGCGCCGAACCGCCGCTTCGTCGTCGAATGGTTCAACCTGCCGGTCAGCTTCGGCGGCGGCGGCGAGACGGTCACGTTCGAAGCGATCCTGTTCGAAGGCAGCAACGACATCGAATTCCTCTATCAGGACACCGATTGCGGTACCGATCACTGCGACGACGGCGCGAGCGCGACGATCGGCCTCAACGCCGACCGTACGCACGCGGTGCTGTACTCGTTCGACGAGACGACGGCCGGCGCCGGCAAGACGATCCGCTTCCATCCGACCGAGCCGCAGTCGTTCACGGCGAGCGCACAGGCGACGCTAGACGTCGGCGCGCCGGTCGTCGGCGTCGATCCCGACCATTTCGACAAGACCGTCGCGGCGGGCGCGTCGACGACCGACACGATGACGATCGCGAACACCGGCAATCGCGTCCTGACCTGGAACGTCGGTTCGGTCGGCGCGCGTGCGCATTTCCCGGCGGTTTCGCGCTTCGCGCTGCCGGTCGGCGATCCTTCGCAAACCGAGATCGGCCGGCGACCGGTCGCGCCCGGCAAGCGCTACTTGCCGCAGCCGCTCGCGCCAGTCGGCGTGCCGGCCTATGCGAACGATCTGAGCACGATGAATCTCGTCAACTTCGACGCGTCCTCGCCGTCGAAGGTTCTCGACGAGGTTCCGGTGAGCGGCAATGGCTTTTTCGCCGGCGACTTCAAGGGCGAGGACTTCAGCACGCTGTATGCGATCGATTCGCTGACGTTCGAGCTCTTCAAGGTCGACGTCGCAACCGGCGCGGAGACGCTCGTCTATCTTGCCGTGCCGCCGGATGGCGCCCAGTCGGCTTCCTGGAGCGGCATGACCTGGGACGCGACGACGCAGACGATGTACGCGGTCACGCTCGGCGGCCGTCCCACGGCATCCTCGCTCGTCAAGATCGATCCCGACACGGCCGACACGGAGTTCGTCGGTCCGATCACCGGCGTCGGCGATCCCAGCGGCGGCACGGCGATCATCGACATCGCGGTCGACGCGAACGGGCTCATGTACGGAGTCGACATCGTGACCGACACGCTCGTCGCGATCGACAAGACGACCGGCGAGGCTTCGACGATCGGCTCGATCGGCTTCGATGCGAACTACGTCGAGAGTCTCGACTTCGACGACACGACGAACACGCTGTACTTCGCCGCGTTCGACATGGGTCTCGGGCAGGCTGAGATGTACGTGTTGAACACCGAGACCGGCGAAGGCACTCCGGTCGGCGGGATCGGAGCCGATCCGACTTTGACGGAATACACCGCGTTCGCGATCGCGCACACGGCCGGCATCTGCTCGTATCCCGAAAACGTGCCCTGGCTCTCGTACAGCGCCAGCCGCGGCTCGACGGATCCCGGCGCGACGACGCCGATCACGGTCACGTTCGACGCGGCGACGCTCGCGCCCGGCAACTATTCGGCGAACATCTGCGTCAACAACAACGACCTGACGCATCAGCGTCTCGCCGTACCGGTTTCGCTGACGGTCGACTAGCGCTCGTCGTCGACTCCCCAAATCCCCGGCGCGGCGGCCGCCGTCGGGGATGTGCCACCCAGCGCAGTGGCGGCCGCAGGCGCTCGGAATGTCTCGAGATCGTTTGCTCTCGGGTCTTCCGAGCGCTTTTTTTCGTCGGGATTTGGTTCGTCTTCTCTTGTCCTACCCCGTGTCTTCGCTTCTCCTGTGCGCGGGGTGGCTCAACCTTTCTCTCTCCCGCTTTGCGCGAGAGGCGAAAGCAATGCGGCTATGCCGCGTATCGCTGCACGCGGTTCCGGCCTGCGCTCTTCGCCGCATAAAGCGCCTTGTCGGCTGCTTCGAGCAGTGCTTCGAGCCGTGGCGGCGGATCGAGCTCGGCGAGGCGCGCGATGCCGATGCTGACCGTCGCTGCATCACGAAGCTCGGAGCATCGCTCGCCGATTTTCTCGGCGACCCGCAGGCGCAGGCGCTCGGCGAGCGCGACGACGTCGTCCGGTGCGCGGTCGACGATGATTGCGACGAACTCCTCGCCGCCGATGCGGCCGAGCAGATCGTCCGATCGCAGGCAGCGGCGCATCGCCTCGACGCCGGCGATCAGCACGTTGTCGCCGAACAGATGTCCATGCGCGTCATTGATCTCCTTGAAATGATCGAAGTCGATCAGGAGAAGCGCGAGCTCGCGCCCGTCGCGCGCGCACGCGACGACATTGCGCGCGAGCTGATCGAGGCTGTGCGCGCGGTTCGCGACGCCGGTCATCGAGTCCGTGATCGCGGCCTGATACAGCGCGCTGGCCTGCCGTTCGAGGCGATCGTTCGCGCCGGCGAGCGCGATGCGCTGGCGCTCGATCTCGGCGTTGCGCCGTCCGAGCGCGGTGTTGAGGCGACGGACGCCGACGAAGCGCCATGCCATCAGCAGCAGCAGTGCCGCGAGGCCGATCGTCGCGGCGAGATAGACGCGGCGCTCGAGCTGCTGTCTCGCGAGCAGCGCGACCTTGAGCTCGTTGTCCTTCGCGAGCAGCGCGACGCGCTGCTCCGCCTCGGCGCGTGCATGGCGCGTTTCCAGCGCGGCGAGCTGGCGGCTCGCGCGTACGCCGAGCAACTCCTCGCGTTCGGCCGCGTACTTGTGCGCGAAGCGCAGCGCTTCGGCGTCGTCGTGATCCGCGCGCGCGAGCTGCTCGCGCAGCGCGTACGCCTGCGCGAGCTGAGGACGCAGGCGCGCGCTTTCGAGCCCGGCGATCGCTTCGTCGAGCAGGCCGTGCGCGCGCAGGCGATCGTGCTCCTGCATCGCGATGTCGGCGAGGTGCAACAGCGAGCGCGCGACGGTCTCGCGCTGGCCGAGTTCGCGTCCGAGCGCGAGCGCCGATTCGAGCTCGCCGCTCGCCGCATTGTTGTCGTGCTGACCGAACAGCGCCCGGCCGAGCTCGAGATGCTCGAGGCCCTGGTGCGGACGATCGCCGATCGCATCGTCGATCGCGAGCGCTTCCTTCGAGGCGTCCTGCGCAGCCGAGAATTCTCCGAGATCGTTGAGGAGACCGGCATATGCACCGATGACGGTCGAATACGCCGACGGACTGCCGCGCTTCGCGGCCGCGTCCCGCGCGCGCTCGAAATAGGCACGCGCGGCGTCCGCGTCTTCGATCTCGCGATAGAGCAACGCGACGTTGCGATACGCGTTGTCGAGCCCGTCGCCGGTGCGCTCGCGCAGCGCGACCGATTCGAGCGCCATGTCGAGCGCCGTCGCGAAATCGCCGCGGTCGCGATAGACAGTGGCGAGACTCGCGAGCGACTGGGCCGCGCCGTACGAATCGTTCGCGCCGCGATAGAGATCGAGCGCGCGCTGCTGATGGGCGAGCGCGAGATCGAGATGACCGCGACGGCGCTCGACGACGCCGAGGTTCGCCTCGGCGAACGCGCTCGCCGTCGTGTCGCCGCTCGCGCGGGCGACGTCGGCGAGCTCGTCGGCCAGCGTTTCGCAGCGTGCGTAGTCGCCTTGCGACAGCGCGATCTCGATGCGCTGCGAAAGCGCCGCCGCGAGCCGCTTGCGATTGCCCGCCGCGCGCGCGAGTTCGGCGACGCGCTGCCATTCGCGATCGGCGGGCGCCATCGCGCCGACGGCCGAGAAGACATTGCCGGTGATCCACGCTTCGGCGGCTTCGGCGGAACGTCCACCGATGCCGCGCACGAATGCCGACGAGGCGGGCGACGCGAGCGCGTCGGCGATCGACTGCGCGATGCGAAGCGCGGAGGCCGCGACGGCCGCGCGCGGGTAGCGAGAATCGTCGTCGGCCTGTGCCGGAGGTGCGGCGAATGTGCACGCGGCTGCGCTCAGCACCCAGCCGAGCGCAGCATGCGTCCGCGTCCGATCACGCCGGTTTTTCGCAGCCCTGCGGCCTCGCTCCACGAAATCCCCCCAACGGAATCGCGGCGTCTTCCTGATCGCGCGACGCT
>DASZWL010000144.1:0-10007 GCA_035546695.1 Rhodanobacteraceae bacterium
GCGCCGCTCGCGGCCGATCTTCGCCGCGACGTGTTCGAGCAGATCGAAGCCGGCAAGAGCGACGACGAGATCAAGGCCTGGCTCACTTCGCGCTACAGCGATTTCGTGCTCTACGATCCGCCGCTTCGCGCCGGCACTTGGCTGCTCTGGTTCGGTCCCGCGCTCGTTCTCGTCGCCGGCGGCGTCGCCGTCGCGATGATCGTGCGAAGACGCAGCCGCGCGGCGGCGCTCTCTTCGACGGCATCGCGACTGCCGGCCGACGACGGAGAAGACTGGTGACGGCGACATTCCTCGTCCTCGCGGCGCTGATGATCGCCGCCGCGCTCGCGTTCGTGCTCGTGCCGCTGCTGCGTCATGCGCGCAGCGCCGCGAGCGTCGACGAGACGCGGCGCCTGCGCGCGCTCGACGAAGCGCTCGCGTCGGGCGTCGTCGATGCGGACGAACACGCGAAGAAACGAGACGCGCTCGTGCAGCGCGCATCGGCGCAGGATGCGGCCGCCGTGCCGCACCCGCGCGCGGCTTTCGCGGCCGTTCTCGCCGTCGCGCTCGTGCTGCCGGCTTCCGCGCTGCTGCTCTATCGGCTGATCGGCACGCCGGAAGCGCTCGATCCCGCGAGGCTCATGCCGCCACCGGAAGCGCACACCGCGGCCGACATGGACAAGGCGATCGCCGGCCTCGCCGCGAAGCTCAAGCAGCAGCCCGACGACGCGCAGGGCTGGGCGCTGCTCGGCCGCGCGTACGCGGCGACGAACCGCGCCGAGGAATCGCTCGACGCGTTCCGTCACGCGCACGAGCACGCGCCCGACGATGCGGACGTCACGCTCGAATACGCGCAGGCGCTTGCGATCGCGGCGCCGGATCATCGCCTCGCCGGCGAGCCGCGCACGCTGCTCGAAGGCGTGCTCGCGAAGGATCCGAAGAACCAGCGCGCGCTCTGGCTGATCGGCATCAGCGATTACCAGAACGAGGATTACGCGAGCGCGATCGCGCGATGGAAGATCCTTCTGCCGATGCTGCAGCCGGATTCCGAGGTCGCGCGCAGCGTGCGCGACGAGATCGCCGATGCCGAGGCACGACGCGACGGACGCGAGCCGCCGGAAGCCGAAGCGGCGGATGCGGCATCGGCGACAGCGAGCAATACGACCGCGGCTGCGACGATCTCGACGGATAAACAATCGAGCTCCCCCACGCACCTCACCGTGCGCGTCTCGCTCGATCCGAAGCTCGCGAAACAGCTCGATCCGGACGCGACGCTGTTCGTATTCGCGCGTGCCGCGAGCGGACCGCCGATGCCGCTAGCGATCCAGCGCCTGAAGGCGAGCCAGCTGCCGACGACCGTCGCGCTCGACGACAGCATGAGCATGATGCCTTCGATGACGCTCTCCAAGTTCCCGCAGGTCGTCGTCGGCGCACGCGTCTCGAAATCCGGCAACGCGATGTCGCAGAGCGGCGATCTGGAAACGCTGTCATCGCCGCTGGACTCGCATCGCAGCGAGCCGATCGATCTGACGATCGATCGCGTCGTGCCGTAGCGCTTTTCCCCCTCACCCGCGAATGCGGGAGCGGGCTGGGGTGAGGGTTCTTCTTGGCGAAACGCCCACTCCGACTGCCCTCACCCTCCCCTCTCCCGCAAGCGGGAGAGGGGAAAACCGTCATAGCCAGTCGCCGTGTTTTTCTTCGTTCGCGAGCGCCGACATCGCATCGCGATAGTGCTGCATGTAAGCGGCACGATCGCCGTCGAACCGAAGCGGCTCGCCGACGAAGATATCGACGAAGAACGGCACGATCACCCACGTACCTTTCGGCAAGGCCTTGCCGAGCCCGTGCGTGAAGACCGGGATCACGGGCACGTCCGGCCTCCGCTCAGCGATGCGCGCGAGGCCCGTCTTGAATTCGGCGAGACGCTCGGGCTCGCCGCGCGAGCCTTCCGGAAAGAAGATCAGGATGTCGCCGCGATCGAGCGCGGCGGCGACGGGAGCCAGCAGATCTTCCCGCGCATCGCGGCGCTCGCGATTCAGCGGCACGATGCCGACGACGTTCAGCGCGAACCACGCGAGCAGCCGGTTGCGCAGGAAGTAATCGGCCGCCGCGACCGGTCGAACGCGCGACAGCAGACGCAACGGCAAGAGGCTGACCAGAGCCATCGCGTCGAGATGGCTATTGTGGTTCGCGGCGATGACCGCGGGCCCCTTCGCCGGCAATCGCTCGCGATGACGGACGTTGAGGCCGAGCACGAACAGCACGACGGTGCGGACGAGGATGCCGTAGAAGAAAAGACGCAGCAGGTACGCCATGCAACCCACTCCATTCGTCGTCCCTCGCGAAAGCGGGGACCCAGCGCCTTGCTTTTTCATGCGCCGAATCCAGGGCGCTGGGTTCCCGCTTTCGCGGGAACGACGCAATGTTTCTTTTGCCGCCGTGGTCGGTGTTTCTTTTGCCGTCGTCGTCGGTCAGAAATAGAAAAACGCCATGAAGTGAAAGAACAACGGCCCCGTGAACAAGAGGCTGTCGATCCGGTCGAGGATGCCGCCGTGACCCGGAATCATCGAGCCCGAATCCTTGACGCCGATGTCGCGCTTGACCGCCGAGATCGTCACGTCGCCGAGAAATCCGCCGAAGCCGATCATGAGGCCGACCGCGACGCTGTCGCCGCGCGTCAGCGGCGTCAGATACGGAGCAAGAAGGATGCTCAGCACCGTCGTCGTCAGCGCGCCGCCGACGAGACCTTCGAGCGTCTTCTTCGGGCTCACGCTCTCGATGATCTTGCGCCGGCCGAGCGTGCGTCCCCAGACGTATTGAGCGACGTCGTTGAGCTCGGTCAGCAGCACGACGAACAGTAGCAGCGCGGCCCCGTGCGCGGCGACCGGCTTTCCTTCCGGCAGCACGAGCAGATACGCGAGATGACTGAGACCGAACACCATCGTCATCAGGCCCCAGTGGATCGTGCCGGCCGCGCGCAGGAAATCCTTCGTGTCGCCGCGGATCACCATCAGCATCGCGATCCAGAGGAACGCCCACACCGGCACGAAGATCAGGAACAGGTTGTACCAGTGCATGCCGATCCAGACGTATTGCAGCGGCACCGCGAGATACGCCCAGAACAGCACGCCGCGATCGGCGCGGCGCGTCGGGATCAGCGAGAAGTATTCCTTGAGCGCGAGGAACGACAGTACCGCGAAGAAAGCGATCGCGACGCTGCGCCGGAACGAGATCGCGATCGCGAACACGACGACGAGGAACCACCACGAGCGCACGCGCGCCGCAAGCTCGGCATGACGCTCCGACGCATCGCCGCGCCGCATCCACGCGACGATCAGGCTCGCGACGACGAGCAGCGCGACGATCGCGCCGAACGTCCAGAGCACGACCGGCGGAATCCAGAGATGCAGGTTCACCGCGACGTTTCCCTCCCTCACTCGTCGTTTCCGCGAAAGCGGGAACCTGGCGCCTCTGTTTTCCGTCCCCGACACGGAAGGCGCTGGGTCCCCGCTTTCGCGGGGACGACGAAAATCTAGCAGACTTGGCGAGCACACTTCACGCCGCTACATTTCGCCCGTGCCCGACGCCCGACGCTACTTCGACCTGCCCTCGCCGTTTCCGATGAAGCGCGGCGGTTCGCTGTCGCAAGCGACGCTCGCGTACGAAACCTGGGGCACGCTCGATAACGATCGCAGCAACGTGGTCTTCATCCTGACCGGCCTCTCGCCGAGCGCTCATGCCGCGTCGAACGCCGAAGATCCCACGCCGGGCTGGTGGGAAGCGATGATCGGCCCCGGCAAATACATCGACACGAACCGCTGGTTCGTCATCTGCGCGAACACGCTCGGCTCGTGCAAGGGGTCGACCGGCCCGACCTCGACCAATCCCGCGACCGGCGAGCCGTATCGTCTCGATTTTCCCGACCTCACGCTCGAGGACGTCGCGAACGCGAGCTTCGAGCTCGTGCGAGGCCTCGGTATCGAAAAGCTCGCCTGCCTCGTCGGCAATTCGATGGGCGGCATGAGCGCGCTCGCGTATCTCGTGCAGCATCCCGGCAGCGTGCGCGCGCACGTCAGCATCTCGACCGCGCCGCAGGCGCAGCCGTTCGCGATCGCGATCCGCTCGCTGCAGCGCGAGGCGATCCGGCTCGATCCGAACTGGAAACAAGGTCACTACGACGACGAGCACTATCCCGAAGCCGGCATGTCGATCGCGCGCAAGCTCGGCGTCATCACGTACCGCTCGGCGATGGAATGGGTCGGCCGGTTCGCGCGAATCCGTCTCGATTCCGACGAGCGCGAGGAAGAGCCCTTCGCGGTCGAGTTCCAGATCGAGTCGTACCTCGCCGGTCACGCGCGGCGGTTCGTGCGCAGCTTCGATCCGAACAGCTATCTCTATCTCTCGCGCGCGAGCGACTGGTTCGACATCGCCGAATACGCGCCGTCGAAGCACGGCAGCGGCGACGTCGCGAAGGCGCTTGCCGCGATCCACGTCGAACGCGCGCTCGTGGTCGGCGTCAGCACGGATATCCTGTTTCCGCTGACGCAGCAGCAGCAGATCGCCGACGGTCTCGCAGCCGGAGGCGCCGAAGTCGATTTCGTCGCGCTCGACAGCCCGCAGGGCCACGATTCGTTCCTCGTCGACATCCCGCGCTTCGGCGAGCCCATCGCGCGGCTCCTGGCCAGCCTGTAAGATGGCAAACGGCAGTGTTCCGGCCAAGGCCGGAATCGTGCTTTCCCACTTTCGCGGATGATCCGACCGACATGCTGACGCTCGATTTCCCCGGTTCCCGCCGTCTCGTCGACGCGCTGGACGCCGCCGTCGGCCAGCGCGACGAAACCGCGATCACCGAGGCCTTGCGCAAGTCGCTGTGCGCGCTGATGCGCGATCGCGACGTTGCGTTGCCGGAGTGCGTGTTCGAGCGCGTCAGCGATCACTACGCGCGGCGCGAGCTGTACCGCAGCGAAGCGCTCGGCTACAGCGTGATCGCGATGACCTGGGGTCCCGGCCAGGGCACGCCGATCCACGATCATGCCGGCATGTGGTGCGTCGAAGGCGTCTGGGCCGGCGCGCTCGAGATCACGCCGTACGAGCTCGTCGAAGAGCGCGACGGCCGCTATCGCTTCGAGCCGCGCGGCACGATGAACGCGGGGCCGGGCTCCGCGGGCAGCCTGATTCCTCCGCACGAATACCACACGATTCTGAATCCGAGCGAGGATGCGACCGCCGTGTCGCTCCACATCTATCGCGGCGCGATGACGTCGTGCTCGGTGTTCCGGCCCGAAAGCGACGGCTGGTACGAACGCGACCGGCGCCAGCTTTCGCTCGATCGCACGCACTGATTTCTGAGCCGCACGGGCGTCCGCTAGCAAAGCTTCAGATCCGCTCGAACGAGAACAGCCGCTCCAGCGGATGCCTCTCGCCGAGAATGCGCCGCCGGATCATCTCGGCGCCGACGCGGCTGTACGCGATGCCGTTGCCGCCGTATGCCATCGCGAAATGCACGCGCGGCCCGTGCTCGGGATGCGGACCGAAGAACGGCAGGTCGTCCTTCGTGACCGCGAACGTTCCGGCCCACGCGAAGCCTTCCTCGATGTCCTCGCGCGCGAGCAGTGCGCGGAGTTTCGCGATCAACCGACGCGCCTTCCGCGGCACCGCGTGATCGCGCTTCGCCGGCACGTCGACGCGATCGTCCTCGCCGCCGACCAGCAGGCGACCGTCGCTCGTTCCGCGCATGTAGAGATACGGACGACGCGATTCCCAGAACAGCGTGCGGCGCGTCCACGGCGGCGCATCGTCGATCGGCTCGGTGACGAGCGCGTACGTGCTGTGATTGCGCGCAACGCGATGCCTGAGAAACGTTTCGGATTCATATCCGGCCGCGATCACGAGATGCCGGCAGCGCACGACGGCGCCGCGGTCGGTATGGACGCGCAGATGGCCGCGCGCGCTTTCCCAGCGCTCGACGCGAGTCCGGTCGTAGACGCCGCCGCCGCGCTCGACGAGTCCGCGCAGCACGCCGATCGCCGTGCGATACGGATCGATCTCGGCGGCGACTTTCGTCAGCAGCGCGACCGGCGCGTCGATCCCGAAACGCTCGCGCAGCGCGTCGCGCTCGAGGATGTCGAGTGCGAATCCGTGGCGAATGCGCGCCTCGCCCTCGGCTCGCACGCGTGTCTCGTGCCACGGCCGACTCGCGCAATAGAGACTTTCGACGCGGCGAAAGCCCGATCCGCGAATGCGTCTCGCGATCGGCCCGATCTCGCGCACGGCGCGCTCGCAGGCCTTCATGACAGCGACCGCATTCGCCTCGCCGTAACGGCGTGCGATACCGAGCAACCCCGTGTCGACTTCATATTGCAGCATCGCCGTGCTAGCCGCCGTGCTGCCCCAGCCGGCGTCGCGTGCATCAAGCACGACGACGTCGAGCCCGGCATCGCACAACGCATCGGCGATCAACGCGCCGGTGATGCCGGCGCCGACGACGGCGACATCGCAGCGGAGATCGCGAAGCAGCGGAGGAAACGACGCGAGAAGGCCGTCCGAAACGGTCCAGAAGGGATAGCCGCTCTTGAGGTCCATTGCAGTCCTTCGAGCGCGCAGGCGCATCAGACGCGAACTATCATGGCTCCGGTGAAAGGGCGTTGAACCGACGCGAAGCGGCGAGTGGCGAGCATGCGATCGCGAGAGGTTCGCGCCCGATCCGGTTCGCTGCGGATTCCCGGATGCTTGGCGGACGAATTATCGTTGGTGCGAAGGCGGGGACCGCAACGCAAGCCTAACTATCTGATTCGTCTTTGTTTCCTTGATTCGATATTCTGGCTCTACGCACACTTCTACTCACGAAGTGATGGAATCGCCATTTTTTGGTATCCGTGCCGCCCGCTTTTGCGGGACCAACAGCCAACCATTCGAGGAGAGGAAACATGAAGACGAAGCTAGCCGTAGTCCGCGAGGAATCCCTCAAGCCAACGCCGCAGCTCGTGTCATTCGGAAAGAACCTGTTCCACATCCAGTTCGATCCGTTTGAGAACAAGGGCGTCGACTTCGCCGAGCAGGCCGAGAACCTGATCGGCTGTGCCGAACGGTTGCTCTGGTTCGTCAACCGAGACGAGCCGGAAGGCCAGCTCACTCAGGAGGCGCTCGAAGGGATCGAGCTGTTGATGGGAATCGCGAAGGCGATGATCCGGGAGGAGAGGTTGTCGCCGCACACGTGACGGTTACAAGGGACACACGGTTACAGGGCCGGGCAATCCGGCCCTTTTCGCGAAAAACAGGTCGGCCCCGTTTCACTGCTGGCGACGAAATCCTCGCGCCACCCATCGCCCCGTCGCAATCAGGCCCAAAAGAACGCCGAGCGGCAGGAGCCATACGGTCACGAATACAACGCCATACATAGGCCAAGAAGCGATCTCGGAATCGACCGTGGCCTCACGCGCCACCCTGCATTGTTCTCGGTCCTGCACGGTCGCGGTGGCCTTTTCCACGCCGTAGCACATGGCCTGAACTCGGGTCAGCTGCCTGTCGAAGATCTCTTGCGATTGCGCCATGCGTAGATTCAGCGTCCACACGGCGGCCGCGATTGCCCACAGCACGGCAGCCACGACGAATAGGCGCCGCCATCCGCTCATGCCGGTACTGGTCTTCACTCAGTGTCCTCCCGGGAATCTCTCGCACGCGCACGCACGCGAGGCAGAACAGAGAGAATTTGTGAGAAGAAAATATGTTCGATCTAAGCAATAGCGTTGTGTCAGCCCGACCTCGGCCAAACCGCATAGGCGAGCAAACCGATGAGCCATCCAGCGGCGATAAGAGCGAGCCATGACTTCGCGCTGAAAAAGAACATTCGTCCTTTCCGTCGCCAGTCGTTGGGGTATGTCGCGCTCGTCGCACCGGACTGACGGATGGCTTCGAGTGCAACCAAGGCGTTCCAATAGCCGCACAGGTATTGAGCCAAGTCGGCAACCAAAGCAAGGATGCACAGCGCCGCGATCGCGATGAATTGTTCTGACTTCGCAGTCGGCGATAACGCGGGAAGATCCGGAACATCTTTATTGCCCGAGAGAAACAGCCAGGCGACAGCGAGGACACCAAGGCTTACCGACCGGACTTGAGTAGATATCTTGTCCGTGACTGAATCCAACTGCTTAGAGATTTCCTCAAGAGCCGTCATTTTCGTCTGACCTCGTTACGCGCGCATACGTCGCCGCGCGACCTTCTTACTAGCCTTCTTTGCCGCCTTCTTTGCCGCTTTCTTTCGTGCCACCGATTTCTTAGCGATGCGATTCATGGCCTTTTTCGCGACATATTTTTTGGAAGCTCCCGTTTTGCGTGCCGTCGCTGTTTTTGCGCGAGGCAACTTCCTAGCCTTCCTGGCAGCCTTATATTTGCGCTGCGCCAAGGCGCTCGACACCATGGGTCCTGCCCAAATCTGGCCGTCATCAGCAGGGGCATCAGGCGTGTCATGAGGAGTCATCACCATTTCTCGTCCCCTTTCAAACCCCGAGATTCGGTTTAGCGATGCCTCATCCTGCCCTCCATTCAGATACTTTGTCCACTACGCAACTAAAACGTTGGTTTTCCACCCCATCAACTCAGCCTAAGACGGATAACCGGGGGAGTCACACCCTTCGGAATCTCGATGCCGTGCCGCTTGAATACGTCGGCATCGCTTTCGCCTGGCTGCCTGACCATCAGATTGTCTCCCTCGGGCGGGGGCGCCTCGCGCGGGCACTCATAGATGACGAGGGCCTGATTGAACACAGTCCTAACCTCCGCGGCACTTAGCCGCTCTCGCACTCGATCCAGATTCATGCCGCCTTCTTCCTTGCGTCGACGACATGGCAGAAGATGATTCGCGTCTCTGCGCTATAGCCAAGACGCTGTCGGGCTTGTCCCTCCGTCTCGCCTGCATGGCTTCCGAGCACGAGCGGAACGGCCGCAGGAGCCGGCGCGTGCTGAATCTCGACGGCGGCGAGCCGCTTGATGATGTCGGGCCGGATCTGACTCATAGGATTACGACCCGCCTCTCTGCCGGTATCTCAAGGCGCTTGCGTACTGACGCTTCGGATTCCCTTGGCGGGCGTCCAATCACGATGATGGGTGAGCGTTTCGGACCGCAGCCGTATTTCGACTCCGCTCCTTCTAGGCGCTTCACGATGTCCGGTCGTAGCTGTGTCATGGCGACTTGTTCTCGATCGCCTCAAGCCGGCGCATGATCTCGTCGACTTCGATGAGCTTGCATTGGGCGCTGAGCGCGTCGATGAGTTCACGCCCGATGTCCGGAGTCAAATCTCCCTTCGACACGGCCTTGAGGATTGCTCGCCCGAGGTCCGCCAATTCCTTACCGTCGCCAAGATCGAAGGGACGCGCGGCACTTGCCTGCTTCAGCGGAGGAACGCTCCGGTCGAGCAACAAACGCAGGGCGTTCACGTCGCCATCCCGTGCCATAGCGAGGGCCTTCTCTAGCAGTTCCGGGACGTGCGGCGTGATGAGTTCGCGCAGCTCGTTGCGGCGATCCGGGACGCCTTTCGGTCGCCCGCTCGGATTACCGGACTTGCCTGGCTGAAAGCGGCCCTTGTGCGTTTTCGTTGCCACTGTTCTTTGCCTGCTCAGTTCTGTTGCGTCACATGCGCGGCGCATTTGAAACTTCCCGACGACGGCGCGCGCGCCCACTATCAGTGGGCTCGGCATCGCGCCAGTGACGACTTCCAAGTTTCAGTATCCAATCGACGGGCATCGAGCCGGCGATATCCTTCCGAAAACGGCCCACGGTCTGGTGGACGAGTTCGCGACACTCGCGCGCGGCGGACAATTCCGCTTCGGAGATTTCCTGACGTAAGCGTGAGTATTCGCCGTCGCCGTAGTCGTCTCGCACCCATGCGAGCAGCGACGCGAGTCGGTGATAGGTGCCAACGTGAAGGCAGATGCATGCGTTACTGATGGCCTGGAAGACGAACGGCTCTACATCTTCGCCATCGACGAATAGGCGCAGGTTTTGAGCCACGGCCTCCGGCGTCCATAGCGGC
>DASZWL010000145.1:0-1730 GCA_035546695.1 Rhodanobacteraceae bacterium
TTCGCCTCGCCGCGCATGAGGTTGAAATACGTGACGTAATCGGCCTCGACGAAGCATCGGCCGACGCGATCGGGATCGGCGCCGAGCGCCTTCGCGACCGAATCGATCGAGACGTAGACGCTCCACTCGGGCGGCGGCTCGACGCCGAGCACGACGATGCGGCACGGCGTACCGGTTGCCGCGCGATCGACCGCCGCGGAGACCGCTTCCGCCATCGCGCGCGATGCGCGCGTCGTTTCGGCGAATGCCGCGGCGGTCTGGCGCGAGACCCACGCGAATGCCGCGAGCGGAACTGCGAGCGCGACGGTCAGCAGCGCGCGGCGGATCGGCGCGTCCGTCCAGACGAAGCCGACACCGGCTGCGAAGACGACTGCGAGACCGCCGATACTGAAATAATAAAGCCTCGACTGCATCACCGCCTCGACCGCCGAAACGTCGGCACGCAACGGCGTTGCGTTCATGCCGGCGATCGGCGCCTGCACGATGGCCGGCAGCACGAAAAGGCAGGCGCCGCAGATCAGCATTTCGATCGGTGCTTCGGATCGCGCATTCGGCCGGCGACGCTCGATCCAGACGTCGCCCAGTTCGATGAGGACGTATCCGAACAGGACGATCGCGATGGCCGCGCTCGATCGCGGCCAGAACGTCACGTAACCGGCGAGATGCGCGAACCATGCAGCGATGCCGCGGCCGATCGCATCTAGCAGCGACATGCCGCCGGCGAGGCCCGTCGTCGCGGTGCCGAGCACCGCCGTGCGCCACGCGAAGAAGAGCGCAACGACAGCGATCAGTGCCGCAAGCGCGCGAAGCGCATCCGTGCGCGAATGATCGACCCACCACGCGCGAAGCCAGACGAGGCTGACCGCCCCCGCGGCCGCCAGCGCCGTTTCCTTCGAAGCCAATGCGGCGAGCATTGCGAGCAGCGCGATTGCGAGCGATGGCGCGCGCGGGCACCTCGCGAAATCGAGCCCGGCGCGCATGGCGGCGAGCCCGAACAGCATCGCGAGCAGATCGAACCGCGCCGACCACCACAGCGCCGTGCCGAGCACGGCCGGATGCAACGCGAACAGCAGCGTGCAAAGCGTCGCCGGCATGCGATCGATCCCGCCCGCGCGGATCACGCGATAGAGCGCGAGCGCGACGGCGACATGCAGCACGAGATCGCCGAACGCGTTCCGGAAATAATCCGTGCCGAACAGCGCCTGCGACAGCCAGAACGACGCGAAGCCGAGCGGCCGGAAGATCGAGCCCGGCACCGGAAAATAGTGATCGTGCAGGAACACGGACCACGGCGATCCGACGAGTCGCGCGAACGCGAGCTGCATGTAGTCGTCGCGCGTCCAGAAGCCGTGGAGGCCCGGCCAGTAGACGAGCGCAATCGGCAGGACGATGGCGAGAACGACTGCCAGACGCCGCATGCCTAAGCTCTCCCCTTCAAGGGGAGGGTTTGGGTGGGGATGGTTTTCGTGGCACCGCTCGGCAACACCATCCCCTCCCCGGCCCTCCCCTCGAAGGGGAGGGAGAAAAGCGCGCCTCCCTGGTGGGAGGGCGAAACGTCAGATCAGCTTGATCTCGCGCAAGCGTTCCTGCAGATACTCGTGCGCGGTGATCGGCTGCGCGTAGCGACTCGGATGCGTCGCGTCGATGCACGAAGGCAGCACGTCGATGACGAAATCGGGATTCGGATGCAGGAAAAACGGCACCGAGTAACGCGGCTTCCTCGCATTCTC
>DASZWL010000146.1:0-6412 GCA_035546695.1 Rhodanobacteraceae bacterium
TCGGGATCCCACAGGAAATCGCCGATCCGCGTCGGCTTCACCGCGTCCATGACGAGGCCGTAGCTGACGCGCGGGAACGTGCGGAAGATCATGACGTGGCCGGTGAACTCCGGCGGCAGCGTCACGTGCGCGTCGCCCGGATGGAAGAACTTCTTCGCGCTGCCTTCGGTGTAGTCGGTCTCATCGAGCACTTCGTCGCCGTCGTGGTAGATGCTGAAGGTCTGGCCGTTCTCGATGCCGTCCTCCGAGCCGCGCGACAGCGCGACGACCTGGCGCGGGCCGACCGCATTCATCGCATCGGTGAACGCGATGACGCGCATGTTGTCCGGCACCTTCGCCGGCGCGTGCGGCACGTATTCGTCGTCGTACGGCTTGTCGTCGATCGGCAGCACGAGATCGCCGGGGCGCACTTCGAAATCCGAATACGTGATCAGCACCGACGACGGATCTCCGACGCGCGTGACTTCGGCCGTGCCGAAGTCGAGCACTTCGTAACCGAGGAAGCGCACGTTGCCGGACAGCGTGAATTCGTTCGGACCGTGATGCCAGAGAAGGCCCGGCCTGCCGTCGAACCAGTCGCTGGTCTGACGATGGACCTCGCGCGGCTCGCCGTCGTCGCGCGGCGGCATGTCGTAATAGCGACCCGAAGCGCGCACGATCGCGAACTTCGTGCCGGGCTGCGCCGCGAGGCCGCGCACGTAGGCGAGCTGTCCCGCCGTGCCGCGCAGTTGGTTTTCCTCGAGACCGACGACGTGCGGCGCGTGCTTGTATTCGTCTTCGGTCAGCACGCGCGCGTGCTTCAGGAACTGCTTCAGCGCCGACAGCGGAATCGGCTTGACCGCATCCTCGAGCGAAGTAATGCGCGCGTGCGGCCCGATCGAACCTTCGCCGTGGCGAAGATGCCCGCCGGAGAGTACGAGCTCGTCGCCGGGATAGATGAGATGCGGATTCCTGACCTGCGGATTGTCCTGCCAGATCTCCGGCCACAGCCACGGCTTCTTCAGGAAGCGCGCGGAGATGTCCCACAGCGTGTCGCCCTTCCTGACGATGTAGCGGTCCGGATGCTGGTCCGCCCACTCGACGGTGGCGGCATAAACCGTGAGGGTTAAGAGCAGTCCAGCCGAAACCGCAAGTAGTTTTTTAAGCATGGCTGCCAATTCCCTGATTCCCCAATGGCTTGGCGAGTCTATCCGAAAGTTTAACGCGAGAAAACGACGAGCGTCCCAAAAAGGCGATCGGCCGGGAGCGCGTCTTTTCGCGCTCGAAGCCGTGTCTGCGGGTCGTTTCGAATCGCGGCCGGCGCCCCTTCCGGCACCGGCGAAGCGGAGTCCGCGACATCCCGGCGCCAAGCGCGACCGCGAACCCGGACTCCACTAGAATCCCAGTATCTTCCGCATCTTGCGGCACGCTGTTGCGAACCGCATCTCAGGTCCATGGCCAAGCTCACGATTCTCGAGTTCCCCGACCCGCGCCTTCGCACCAAGGCGGCGCCGGTCACCGAGTTCGACGCCGCGCTCGCGAAGCTCGCGGCCGACATGCTCGAAACGATGTACGAAGCGCCCGGCATCGGCCTCGCGGCGACGCAGGTCAACGTGCACCGGCAGATCCTCGTGCTCGACGTCTCCGAGGAGAAGAACCAGCCGAGGGTCATCGTCAACCCGAAGATCGTCGAACGCGAAGGCAGCCAGACGTATCAGGAAGGCTGCCTCTCGGTGCCGGGCATCTTCGCCGACGTCGATCGCGCCGACCGCATCCGCGTCGAGGCACAGGACGTCGAAGGCCATCCGCTCGCGATCGAAGCCGATGGCCTGCTCGCGGTCTGCATCCAGCACGAGATGGATCACCTCGTCGGCAAGCTCTTCGTCGATTATCTCTCGCCGCTGAAGCGCGAGCTCGTGCGCAAGAAGCTCGAGAAGCAGCGCCGGCACGCCGCCGAGCCCGCGACGGCGGCCGCTCTTTAGCGCGCGTCGTCTTCCGATCATGCAATCGCGCCTGCGACTGGTGTTCGCCGGAACGCCGGCGTTCGCGGTTCCGTGCCTCGATGCGTGCCTTTCGGCACCGGTCGATGTCGTCGCGGTTTACACGCAGCCCGATCGACCGGCCGGACGCGGCCGCAAGCTCGCGGCAAGCCCGGTCAAGGAACGCGCGCTCGCAGCCGGCATCGCGGTCGAGCAGCCCGAGACGCTGAAGACTGCGGAAGCGCAACACACGCTCGCGGCGCATGCGCCGGATCTCATCGTCGTCGTCGCGTACGGACTCATCCTGCCGAAGCGCGTGCTCGCGATCCCGCGGCTCGGCTGCTGGAACGTGCACGCCTCGCTCTTGCCGCGCTGGCGCGGCGCGGCGCCGATCCAGCGCGCGATCCTCGCCGGCGACGCCGAGACCGGCGTCGATCTCATGCAGATGGAAGCGGGGCTCGACGCCGGCCCGATCCTGATCGAGCGCCGCACGCCGATCGTGGCGGACGAAACCGGCGGATCGCTGCACGATCGTCTCGCCTCGCTCGGCGCCGACGCGCTCGCCGAAGGCCTCGCGCGCATCGCGCGCGGCGAGACGATCGTGCCGCATGCGCAATCGCAAAGCGGCGTCGTTTATGCGCACAAGCTCGACAAGTCCGAAGCGCGCCTCGACTGGAACGAGCCCGCGCTCGCGCTCGAACGCAAGGTGCGCGCGTTCGATCCCTGGCCCGTCGCCGAAGCCGAAATCGGCGGCGAGCGCCTGCGCATCTTCTCGGCTAAGGCGCTTCGCGGCGGCGAACGTCTCGCGCCGGGCACGATCGTCGGCGAAGCGCGCGAGGCGATCGACGTCGCGACTGGCGAGGGCATCCTCCGCATCCTCGAAGTGCAGCGCGAAGGCGGAAGGCGCATGTCCGTGCGCGACTGGAGCAACGCGCGCCGCGAGCGCGGAGCCTCGCGGTGACGCCGGGCGCGGCCGTGCGCGCCGAAGCGGCACGCTCGCTCTCGCGCATCGTCTTCGACGGCATCTCGCTACGCGCCGAGATCGCCGCCGCCGCGCCGCGCATCGCCGATCCGCGCGATCGCGCGCTGCTCTCTGCTTCGCTGTTTTCCGCGACGCGTTGGTGGCTGCGCTACGAAGCCGCGCTCGCGATGTTGCTCGAGAAGCCGCTGCCGGCGAAGGTGCGTGACGTTCGCGCGCTGCTCGCGCTCGGCTTCGCGCAGATCGCGGCGCTCGGCCTTCCGGACTACGCCGTCGTCGCTTCGTGCGTCGACGCGGCGCGCACGCTCGGCCATCCGCATCTCGTCGGGCTCGTCAATGCGCTCTTGCGCCGCTTCGTGCGCGAGCGCGATGCGATCGAGGCAAAACTCGACCGCGACGACGTCGCGCGCACGGCGCATCCGCGCTGGCTGATCGACGCGCTGCGCCGCGACTGGCCCGACGAAGCGGACGTGATCCTCGACGCGAACAACCGCGAAGCGCCGCCGACCTTGCGCGTGAACATCCGACGCGGCGATCGCGCGACGCTGCTCGGCATGCTGGAAGCGCACGGCGTCGAAGCCGCGCCGCACGCCGTTCTCGCCGACGCGATCGTGCTCGCCGAAAGCACCGACGTGACGCGTCTGCCGGGCTACGCCGAAGGACGGCTCTCGGTGCAGGACGGCGCCGCGCAGCGCGTCGCCGATCTCGTCGCGCCGGCCGAAGGCATGCGCGTGCTCGATGCGTGCGCCGCGCCGGGCGGCAAGGCCGCGCATCTCCTGGAGCGCGCCGACATCGACCTCGTCGCGATCGATCGCGACGAATCGCGCATCGCGCGCATCCGCGAGAACCTCGCGCGTCTCGGGCTCACGGCCGACGTGCGTGCTGGCAACGCTCTCGATCCCGCCGCGTGGTGGGACGGCCGTCCGTTCGACCGCATCCTGCTCGACGCGCCGTGCTCGGCGACCGGCATCGTCCGCCGCCAGCCCGACATCAAGCTGCACCGGCGCGCGAGCGACATCGCGGCGCTGGCGAAAACCCAGCAAAACCTTCTGCAGGCGCTCTGGCCTTTGCTCGCGCCGGGCGGGCGACTAGTCTATGCAACGTGCTCGGTGCTGCGCGCCGAGAACGAAGCCGCGATCGGCGCGTTCCGGGAAGCGTGTCCGACGGCGAGGATCGCGACGGTACCGGCCGCGTTCGGCATCGAGGCCGGCGCGGGCCGCCAGCATCTGCCCGGCGATGCGGGCATGGACGGGTTCTATTATGCGATCGTCGAGAAGGCTCGCTAGCGCCGCGCTCGCCGCCTGCCTGCTTGCGGGCTGCGGCGCGCTCGAACGACAGCATCCGGGCTCGCTCGCGATCCGGTCCGCGTGGATCGCCGGCAGCGCCGATGCGCCGCAACTTGCGCTCGCGCTCGACTGCCGTCTCTCGGGACCGATGCAGGATGCGCTCGATCATGGCATTCCGCTGACGTTCCGCATCCGCGTCGACGCCGGACGCTGGAAGTTGCTGCCGCCGTCCGTGCGCTCCGAGCAGCGCATCGAGCTGCGTTATTTCCCGTTGTCGCGGCGCTATCAACTGCGCGATCTCGACGCGCAGGCCGACGTGCGGAGCTTCGCGACGACGGGTTATCTCCTCGCGGGATTGAGCTCGCTGCGCGTGCCGCTGCCGTCCGCGTTCGCGACGCTGCCGCGCGGCACGCACGTCAGCGTCGGCGCCGAGCTCGAAACCGCGGCGCTGCCGGGTGCGTTGCGTCTTCCCGCGCTGTTCGAACCGGCCTGGCAACTCTCGGCGACGGAATACCGGTGGCAACCCGCTGGCTGAAATTCGCGCTGCGCCGCCTCGTGCCGGCGCTCGCCGTGCTCGCGCTGCTGCTCGCCTCGCTGAAGCTCGCCGAGGACGCGGCCGGCGGCGTCGGCGTCGGTCTCTACTATCGATGGATCCTCGGCGCCGCGGCGGCCGCGCTCGCGATCCTCGCGCTCGCGATCGCGCAGCGCCTGTGGCGGCTTCGCGTCGATCTCGCGCGCGATGCGCCGGGCGCGCGGCTCGGAAGGCGCCTCCTCGTCATGCTCGTGCTGCTCGCGGTGCCGCCGGTGGTCGTCGTCTACGGATTCGCGCTGCGATTTCTCGATGCGACGGTCGACAACTGGTTCAACGTCAAGCTCGAGCAGGCGCTCGACGATGCGCTCGAGATCGGTCGCATCGTCGTCGACGAGCGGTTGCGCGTCGCCGAAGAGGCGAGCGCGAATCTCGCGACGAAGCTCGATTCGGCGACCGACGTCGAGCTGCAAGGCATCCTCGACGACAACGTCGACGATCTCGCCGCGACGCAGTTGACGGTGTTCGATGCGAGCGGGCGCGTCGTCGCGACGACGAGCTCGGACCCGCGCTACCTCGATCCGCCGTTGCCCGACGCGACGATGCAGATGCGCATCGCCGGCGACGGCCGCTACGCAGCGGCCGAGCCGATCGGCGATGCGCTGATGCTGCGCGTCGCGGTACCGATCGGCGGCGACGCGCGCGGCGGACGCCGCGTCCTGCAAGGTTTGTTTCCGCTGCCGACACGCTTGCAGGCGCTGACGCGCGGCATCGAGAACGCGAGCTTCGACTTCGAGCGCCTCAAGTTCCTGCGCGGTTCGCTGAAGCTGACGTTCGCGCTGATCCTGACGTTCGCGCTGCTGCTTTCGGCACTGCTCGTCACGCTTGCCGCATTCGGCATCGCGCGGCGCCTCGTCGCGCCGCTCGGACGATTGATCGCGGCGACGCGCGCCGTCGCCGCGGGTCGCTACGACACGCCGCTGCCGATCGCGAGCAACGACGAGGTCGGCTTCCTCGTCGATTCGTTCGGACAGATGACGCGGGAGATCGAGCTCGCGAGCGCGCGCGCGCAGAAGAGCGCGCAGGAGACCGAGCGCCAGCGTGCGTGGCTCGGCGCTCTGCTCGAGCGCTTGTCCGCGGGCGTGCTCGGCTTCGATCACGAAGGACGCCTTCGCATCGCCAACCGCGCCGCCGAGGCGATCCTCGGCATCGGCGCCGCGCAGTACATCGGCCGCTCGCTCGCCGACATCGAGCGCGAGCTGCCCGATCTCGCGTCGTTCACGGCGCCGCTTGCGCGGCACTTGCGCGGAGGATTGCGCGAGTGGCGCGAGGAGCTCGTCGTCGACACGTCCGACGGACGCCGCGTGCTGATGCTGCGCGGCACCGCACTGCCCGACGATGCGGGCTATGTCGCGGTGTTCGACGATCTCACGGTGCTGAATCGCGCGCAGCGCGACGCCGCGTGGGGCGAAGTCGCGCGCCGGCTCGCGCACGAGGTCAAGAATCCGCTGACGCCGATCCAGCTCGCGGCCGAGCGCTTGCGCCGGCGTTTTCTCGGACGATTGTCCGCCGAGGAAGGCGAGCTGATCGACCGCGCGACGCACACGATCGTGAGCCAGGTCGAGGCGCTGAAGACGATGGTCAACGCGTTCGGCGACTA
>DASZWL010000147.1:0-2478 GCA_035546695.1 Rhodanobacteraceae bacterium
ATTTCGACGTGGACGGGTTTGCTGACGGTCGACGAGTCCGACGACGCGAACGGCGGACGCAAGCGGCTCACGCTGTCGAGCGATCTGCGCGGCACGGCGATCGACCTTCCCGCGCCGCTCGCGAAACCCGCGGATGCGGCCGAGCCGTTCGAACTCGCGCTCGATGTTCCGTTCGTCGGCCAGCCGTTCGAGGCGAAGCTCGGCGATCTCGTCCATGCGCGCGGCCGACTGCCTTCGCCGACCGACCCGCTCGCCGCGCGCGTGACGTTCGGCGCGCAGTCCAATGCGCCGTTGCCCGCGCGCGGCGTCGCGATCGCCGGGCGCGCACCGACGCTCGACGCGAGCGCGTGGCTCGATCTCGCGCTTCGTTCCAGCGACGGCAACGGTCAAGGGCTCGTCGAAGGCATCGATCTCCACGCCGACGACTTCACGATCTCCGACAAGCACTTCAGCGACATGCACGTGCAGGTCGGCGACAACGCCGGCGCGACCGAGCTCAAGCTCGACGGCGACGCGCTCGCAGGCGTGCTTCGCATTCCGGGTCGCGACATCGCGAGCATCGGCGTGACGGCAGAGTTCCAGCGTTTCCACTGGCCCGAGTCCGCGCCGGATGCTCCGGACACGAGCGCGCTTTCCGATATCGCACCGTCCGCGCTGCCGCCGCTGCACGTCACGATCGACGATTTCATGCTCGGCCAGGCGAGCTTCGGCAAGGCCGAGCTCGAGAGCCGTCCGCTCGCCGGCGGCATGCACGTCGACAAGATCGAATCGCATTCGCCGAACGTCACGATGAGCGCAACGGGCGACTGGACCGGAACGGCCAGCGACAACCGCTCGCACCTCGTCATCACGCTCGCCGCGCAGAACCTCGGCCACATGATGGACGCGCTCGGATTTCCCGGCCTCATCGACGGCGGTCAGACGAAAGCCGGAATCGACGCGGTCTGGCCGGGCCCGCCGTCGGCGTTCGCACTCGCCAAGCTCGAGAGCGGAACGATCACGCTGAAGGTCGCCGAAGGGCGCATACCCGAAGTCGAGCCCGGCGCGGGCCGCTTTTTCGGTCTCTTCTCGTTGAGCGAGATCCCGCGCCGCCTGACGCTCGATTTCAGCGATTTCTTCAAGTCGGGCTTCACGTTCAACTCGATCGACGGCACGTTCCGGCTCGACGCCGGCAATGCGTACACGGACGATCTCCTCATCAAGAGCCCGGCGGCCGACATCGCGATCACGGGACGCACCGGCCTTCGCGCACGCGACTACGATCAGCAGATGGTCGTGTCGCCTCACGGAGGCGCGACATTGCCGATCGTCGGCGCGATCGCGGCGGGGCCGGCCGGCGCCGCGGCGGGACTCGTGCTTCAAGGCGTGCTCGGCAAGCCGATCGGCAAGGCGATGGGATCGCGCTATCACGTTTCCGGCAGCTGGGAGAAGCCAGAGATCACGCTGATCGCGAAGGAAACATTGCGCCGATCGCGACCGGAATCGAAGCCGCAGGAACCCGATGCCAAGCCGCAAGAGCCCGAGGCGAAGCCCGCGGACGGCGGGTTGCGCTGAGCTCGCCTTGTGGCCTACCGTGGCCGGCCCAATTTCGGGGCCGTATTTGAAGAAAAGGCGCTGGATCCCCGCTTTCGCGGGGACGACGAATTTGTCATCAGAGGATTTGTCGTCGGACCGGCGAACTTTTTCTTCCGTCGTCCCCGCGAAAGCGGGGACCCAGTGCCTTTCCCTCCCCCAAAAGCCTCCGATCCACTCCGACCTCATTACATGAACGAGCTCATCACGCAGGCCGAAAACCGCCTGCTCCGCCCCGGCGGCATCTCCGTCGCCGATCTCGAACGCGTCTTCTCGCGCGCGACCGGTCCGTCGATCGACGCGGCGGATCTCTATTTCCAGCATTCGCGCAGCGAGTCGTGGGTGCTCGAGGACGGCATCGTCAAGGACGGCAACCATTCGATCGAGC
The DNA here is from genome assembly GCA_035546695.1 of Rhodanobacteraceae bacterium. Taxonomy (GTDB): domain Bacteria; phylum Pseudomonadota; class Gammaproteobacteria; order Xanthomonadales; family Rhodanobacteraceae; genus Dokdonella_A. The sequence goes on from DASZWL010000147.1 coordinate 1,961, forward strand.
AAGGCGTCGGCGTGCGCGCACTCTCGGGCGAGAAGGCGGGTTTCGCGTATTCCGACGAGATCGTGCTGCCTGCATTGCTCGAAGCGGCAGGTTCGGCGCGAGCGATCGCCGAAGCCGGAGCGAGCGGCGTCGGCAAGCCGCTCGCGATCGCGACCGGACGCGCGCTGTATCCCGCGATCGATCCGATCGAGACTCTTTCGAGCGAGTCGAAGATCGCCGTGCTGCGCGAGCTCGATGCGCTCTGCCGCTCGCTCGATCCGCGCGTGAAGCAGGTCATCGTCAGCATCGCGGCGAGCCAGGAGACGATCCTGATCGCTGCCGCCGACGGCACGCTCGCGGCCGACGTGCGTCCGCTCGTGCGCGTCAACGTGCAGGTCATCGCCGAGCAGAACGGCCGCCGCGAAACCGGCAGCGCGGGCGGCGGCGGTCGCTACGGGTTCCGGGAAGTGCTCGAGAACGGCCGCGCGCACGGCTTCGCGCGCGAAGCGGTGCGCGTCGCGCTCGTCAATCTCGATTCG